>JAURLY010000195.1 GCA_030830945.1 Gammaproteobacteria bacterium
GAACAGGACATTGCCGAGTTTCAGTTCGGCAACTTCCTTTCGCAGCCTGGCAACCGCCGTACCCCGCCCCACGAACAGGAACCCCACTGAAGTATCGTTTTTATACGATTCCACGAGGCTTATAAGGATATCCATACCCTGAGCAATACCGATGTTGCCCGTGTAGACGAATACCCTGCGACCTGCCAGCGATGTGCGGGCAATATCGATACTGCAGGTGTCTCCTGTCTGCGGCGCCAACCAGTTGTTCAGCACTTCCACCCTGCCGGGCAGGTCGTCATGCTCCAGGCGGAAATAGTCCAGGTTGGATGGCGTCTGCACACCAATGACATCCGCCTGGCGGTACTGGAATTTTTCCTTGCCCTTGAAGTAGCGATAGATCATGCCGCGACCTATGAGGCCCATGTCGACCGCCCATTCAGGGAAAATATCGCGCAGGATGAGATAGGAGTGGCAGCCTGAGGCCTGTTTCAGTTTCGCCACCAGGCCGCCAAAAAAGATCGATGGCGAATACCAGACTATGCCGTCCCACTTTCGGTCTTTCAGGGGTGACTTGCGTAGATTGCGGTACATGAAGGCCGATAGCAGGTGCTCGGCCAGGGCGCGACGGGAATAACTGACGTCCTTGGTTGCCATGGCACGAAGCCGCAGGATCTCGAGATTGCCCTCGTGCTGCAGGGACCACGGCTTGGACAGCGAGGCGTCCGGCAGTAATACGGTCACCTGGTGCCCCTGAGACAGGAATTCGGCGACGAGGTCCCTGATCTGGACCGCGCCTGATGTTTTCATGGGAGGGTGCGCGTCAGCGACCAGGGCGATGTGCATGTCAGGATTCGATGCGCTTGCACCATTCCCACGTGCTTTCACACATGGTGGCAAGGTTACGGGTAGCCTCCCAATTCATGAGGGCTTTCGCTTTATCACAGTTGGCATAACATGCCGGAACGTCTCCCGGTCTTCTCGGGGCCATGCGCAACGGGATTTCCCCACCGATCACCTGTTCGAATGTCCTGACAAGATCGAGCACGCTCACGCCATTCCCGGTACCGAGGTTAATAGCCGTACAGCCACTGTTCTCATCGAGGAAATTGAGCGTATTGATGTGCCCTTCTGCAAGATCCATTATGTGGATGTAGTCTCGTAGGCAGGTACCGTCTGGCGTATCGTAATCATTTCCGTATATTTCCAGAAACTCCCGTTTCCCGGTCAGGACCCTGGCTATCATGGGCATAAGGTTGGCCCGCAAGGCCTTGGGGTTGTCACCGAGCAGCCCGGACGGATGTGAGCCCACGGGATTGAAGTAACGAAGACAGGCTACTTGCCACCGCTCGTCCTTTTCACATTTATTGGCGAGCAGTTTTTCCACCTTTATCTTGCTGTCCGCATATGGATTGACGGAACGGATCGGGTGCTCTTCATCCAGTGGCAGGTACTCAGGTTCCCCATATACCGTTGCACTACTGCTGAAAACCAATCTGAAGATACCTGCCATCTCCATACCTGCGAGAAGGCTGCGGGTTCCTTCCACGTTATTGTCGAAGTACAGTTCCGGGTTACTGACGGATTCCTCGACACTCTTGAGGCCGGCCAGGTGTATCACTGCATTAATACCATGCCTTGCGATTACCTCCGCAACCAACCCGGAATCGCGCACATCCCCTGTGATACAGACGGGCTGTGAGCCGATGATCTTTCCCAGATTAACGAGGACTCCACAGTCACTGTTGGAGAAGTTGTCCAGAAGAATGCATTCATGCCCCGCCGCCTGGGCACATACGGCTATATGAGTACCTATATAACCGGCACCCCCGGTGAGAAGTATTTTGGACATATATCGGGCTTAAAGGGGAATCTTGCGCGTGGATTTCAGCGCTTCTGCCAAACCTTACGGTTCACATAATCGGTATAACTATGAATAATCCTCAGTACCTTGTCAGATACATTGGCATCCTGGTAATCGCGCACGACTTGCAATTGTCGTTCATCCCCCCTTCCCTGGTCGGCGAGGATATCGAGTGACTGCCTGATGCGCGCCCAGTTCATACCGGTCAGCATCACGGCCCCCTCTTCCATGCCTTCCGGGCGCTCATGGGCTTCCCTGATGTTCAGTGCCGGAAAGTTAAGTATGGAGGATTCTTCAGTGATGGTGCCGCTGTCCGAAAGCACAGCTCTGGCATGCATCTGGAGATGCACATAGTCGGTGAAACCCAGCGGCTTTAGAAATTGTATATTTTTTGAGAACTGATGCCCGCTGGACTCGATCTTTTTGCGTGTCCTTGGATGCGTGGGAACGATAACCGGTAAATTGTACTCCTCGACTAGTTTATTCAGCACATTGGCAAAGGCGGTAAAATTGACTTCGGCATCAATATTTTCCTCGCGGTGACAGCTGACAAGGAAAAAGCCGTCTTTTTCCAGGGAAAGTTCCTTGAGAATTACGGATTTATCGATACGGGAACGGTAATAATCAAGTACTTCAGCCATGGGGCTACCGGTCTTAATGACCTGGTCGGCCGGGATACCCTCCTGGATAAGGTAATCTCTGGCAATAGTGCTGTAAGTGAGATTTATATCCGCGAGATGATCGACGATTCTGCGATTAATTTCTTCGGGTACACGCTGGTCAAAACAGCGATTGCCTGCCTCCATGTGGAAAACAGGTATTTTTTTGCGTTTGGCAGCCAACGCCACGAGTGCACTGTTGGTATCACCCAGCACCAGGAGGGCGTCAGGAGCGACAGTATCCAGCAATTTATCTGCCTTGATAATGCAATTACCAATCGTGGCAAGGGCGGTATCCCCCGCAGCATCAAGAAAATAGTCTGGCCTCCTGATACCAAGATCATCGAAAAATATCTGGTTCAACTCATGATCATAATTTTGTCCTGTATGAATAGTCACATGATCAGTATAGGTATCCAGCTTTACAAGTACACGGGACAACCTGATGATTTCTGGTCTAGTACCGAATACAGTCGCAACTTTTAATTTTGTCATGCTAGATCTCGCTGGGAATGGTATCTGGCTTGTCCTTGTCAAAAACTTCACTTGACCACAAAAGTATGATCAGATCGCAATGGCCGGTATTTGTGACATCATGCGCCCAACCGGGAATTGATTCCACAACGGTGGGATTGGCTGCCGAAACAGAGATTTCAAAATATTGTTCTGTATGCAGTTGACGGTATCGAAAGAGCGCCTCTCCTTGCACGACCAGGAATTTTTCCGTTTTGGTATTGTGATAATGCCGTCCACGAGTGACACCTGGTTTTGCAGTCAGGTATGAAATTTGTCCAGATTCCTTGGTTTTCAGGAACTCTACAAATGTTCCTCTGTCGTCAGTGTGTGACTCTACAGTGTATGAAAAATCGGATTCATCAAGATAACTGATATAGGTAGCATACAAGGCGCGTATCAGTCCTGAGCCGACCTGGTCTATCTCCAGATGAGGCCTTCCTTCCCTGAAACCAACCAGAGTGTTAACCAGGAATTTGAGTGAAATCTCGTATACAGGCTCTACTTCCAAAAAATTCACATGGTTTGAGAAGACCTCATGTCCACAGATAACAGACTTTATTTTTGCTACAAGATCATCTATGTAATTCAAACTGATTATCTTGTTTTCATCATCAACATGAATAGGAAGATCACGTGCTATATTGTGACAAAATGTGGCAACAGCTGAGTTGTAATTTGGTCTGCACCACTTCCCCATGACGTTCGGTAATCGCATGATATACACTTGACTGCCTGTATTTACTGAATAGCTTTTTAAATGCTCTTCAGCTTCCAGCTTACTTTTTCCATATGGCGTATCGTTTCCCGCCTGAATAGACGATGAAAATATTATGGGGATTTGCTTTCCGCATTTGGATGCGATATTGCATATTTCGCTGGTAAGATCGCTATTGCCCGCTTTAAACTCGCTGACATCATCGGGTCTGTTGACGCCTGCAAGATGAACTATCCAGTCGGCCTTACCAACTATATCCTTCAATGTTGCAAGCGAGTCCCCATGGAAATATCCGTTAGCAGTGACACCTTTTGTACTGGAAAGATTGCTGAAAAGGTTCTTTCCAATAAAGCCCCCTGCCCCTGTTATTAAAACATTCATTAATTATTCTTCAGGCTGGATGTAGCGACCTTCCAATGCGTTTTGGACAAAGGGCAATTTCAATAACATATCCGTCATACCCTGCAAGTCCAGTCTGGACGTGTTATGTGACGTATAGTCTTCCTGCTCGGAAATCTTGCCTACTCCTTCTTCAACATATGAGGAATAGTTAAGATCCCTCAAGTCTGGTTTGACGCAATAATAATTTTCCATTTCGACTGCAATAGCCATTTCTTCCCTGCTTAACAACGTTTCGTATAACTTTTCACCATGTCTGGTGCCGATTATTTTAACTGGATGGTCCAGACTATCAAAAATTCCCAGAATTGCTTGTACCAGTACTTCAATGGTAACAGCTGGCGCTTTTTGCACAAATATTTCACCATTACCACCATTCGATAAGGCAAATAAAACAAGATCTACCGAATCTTCCAGTGACATCATGAACCTGGTCATTTTCGGATCTGTGATGGTGATAGGTTTCCCGGAAAGAATCTGGCCAATAAATAAAGGTATAACAGAGTTACGGGATGCCATAACGTTCCCATATCTGGTACAGCATCCGATTGTATGGCTGTATTCAAGATTTTTTGTTTTGGCAATCAGAATTTTTTCCATCATTGCTTTTGAAATACCCATTGCATTTATCGGATATACGGCCTTATCAGTGCTCAAACAGACAACTTTTTGAACATTATTTTGAATTGCAACATCAATGAGATTCTCAGTTCCAATGATATTGGTTTTTACTGCTTCGGAAGGAAAAAATTCACACGATGGAACTTGTTTCAGTGCTGCCGCATGGAAAATATAGTCCACTCCAATTGTTGCTGATAAGAGGCTAGGTTTATCCCTTACGTCACCAATATAGAACTTCAATATTTTGTTATTGAAATTTTTTCTCAAATCATCCTGCTTTTTTTCATCCCGGCTGAAAATCCTGATTTCCTCGGTCCCGGACTTGATAAGCCGCGTTAACACAGCATTGCCAAATGAGCCGGTTCCTCCGGTGATAAGAATTTTTTTGTTTGTGAAATCCGACATTAGTAGAGTCCCGGTTGTTCATGGTGTTTTGTAATTTAATTAAGCGACATCATTGAATGCCACGTATCACTTGCAGAAGTCTTCCACTGAAATCTTCCCGAATGACTTAAGGCCTTTTCAGCGTAGTCCATACGCATGGTTTCATTATTCAAAAAAATAGCAATTTTACTTGCAATATCCTGCGGATCCATTGGATTGCAGTAAAGTACAGCATCCCCGCCAAACTCTGGCATTGGCCCCATATTCGAGGCCACCAAAGGCGTTCCAGATGCCATGGCCTCAAGCAGGATAAAGGGGCAATTTTCGGTTTGCGACATAAAGAGATTGATTTGGGCATTCTGGTATATGGCTGGCAGCTGGGTATATTCGATATGTTCATACATGATAATTTCATTCGACAGACCCAGGTTATCAACCAGATTCCTCACCTGTTTTGTGTAATGGGGAAAGTGATGCCCGATCAGAATCAAATTCGGCAAGGAACCCGTACTATCTTTCAGTAATTTATACGCCCTGACCACCTCACATTGGGACTTGTAAACGTCCAAGGCTGAAACGTAGAGAAGATAGTTGTTGGTTCGAAACCACTCCGGCAGGGTTAGTCTTGTTTTCTCGCATCTATAAAATCGTGAATCTACTCCATGCGGAATAACAACAAATTTCCTAATTTTTTTCAGGCTCTTTTCCACAATATACTCTTGAGCGTAGCGGGAAATAAAAATGACAAGATCCGCTTGCTGCATGCTTTTCATAAGCTGACGACGAAGTATCATGTTTCTTAAGCGGGAATAACCAATGCCATATTTTATTATTTGGTCATTATCGAATGGTAGCATATTCTGGAAAGTGACAACCTGCTTGCATGAAGGCGGACAGCGTGTACTTAATAGCCCCCCTGGGCAAAATAATACGTCTATCTTTAAATTGTTTATTTGCCTTTTAACGAAAACCTTTTCCCAGAATACGCGAAAAAAAGGGTTTCTTATCACTAAGGATGGCACAGGCAATCGTACGACTACATTTTCAGGGTCTGGCAATTTCAGGCTGTCCGGGGCAAGCACGTATATTTTGCCTTCAAATTCCGTTGGCAAATTCTCCAAAAGCCTGCAGACATAAGTCTGACCTCCTCCCAGCCTAGCCGAAACGGCATTAATAAGAATATTCATACCAGAAAGCAAATCTTCTTATAATGCTGCGAGGCTTTTTGCAAGACTGCCCATATAAAAAAATGCACAAGGTACTTTCATTGACGCATGTACATCGAGGAATGCATTTCTAAACTCCCTGATCGCTTCGCGATAGTTACGTTTTTCATATTCGGATTTACCACGCAAATAAGCTAACAATGCCATAGCTTTATCCTGGTCTCTTGGTGAAAGCAACTTTATATATCGGTTAATGACCTGACCAAGCGGAATTGTCCTGTCCACTGATTCCGAGGCATTTGATTGATGTATTCGATAAGTACCCAGACAGCTATTC
>JAURLY010000196.1 GCA_030830945.1 Gammaproteobacteria bacterium
AGGGAGCAGTTGGCATAGAGTGTCGATCAGACGATGAGCATGTAATGCAGTTATTGGCCCCAATGGCGCACGAAGAAACCACGATTACTGTCACCGCCGAACGTGCGCTGAATAAGCGTTTGCAAGGTGGGTGTCAGGTGCCAATTGCTTGCTATGCCACACTTGAGCATGACGTCATCCACCTAAATGGACTAGTCGGTAGCCTCGATGGTCGCCATATCCTGCGTGTGCAGGGCACGGATCATCTGGACAATGCAGAAGCACTGGGAACCAGACTCGCTGAAGAATTACTGGAACTAGGCGCTGATGACATCCTGAAAGAAGTCTATGGTGACAGATAAAACGTGAGTACCTCTATGCGTATATTAGTGACTCGCCCCAAAAACCAGGCCACGCAATTAGTTGATGATTTGCATTCTGCCGGTTATCAGACCCATTGCCTGCCTTTGTTAAGTATCGTGCCAATTCCGTTTTCTGACCGAGAAATCTCTCAATCAGTAGAAATAATAAAGTCGTCGGACAAAATTATTGCTGTCAGTGCCAATGCAGCGCGACAAAGCCTTGTGTTGCTCGAACAAGCAGAGAATGCACAGCCATTGTTCTCTATTGGACCATCTACCGCTGATATTTTTCGAGAGCAGGGCTATGAAGTCAGAATTCCGGCGGGCAGCTTCAACTCAGAAACCCTGCTTAAGCTTCCGGAATTTGCTTCTATAAAAGGACAAACAGTGACAATTCTTTGTGGTCAGGGAGGACGTGATTACCTTGAAGAGAAACTGGCAGATTCGGGAGCCAAAGTACGTCGAGTAGAACTTTATACTCGAGAGCCACTGGACGTAGAGGCCCTGGATATTGAGCGAATGGAAATCCCCGATGTCTTGACTGCTATGAGTGGGGATACGGTCGAAGCGCTTGCGCGCGCATTGGATATGACTGGGCGCGGGGAGTGGAAATCATTGACGCTGGTTGTCCCGGGAAAGCGAGTTCGAGCTATTGCAGAAGGCCTGGGCTTTGATCAGGTTATTGCCGCGGATAAGCCCACAACTGAGGGGTTAATTAACGCATTAAGAAAAATGCAAAAAAAGTCAGGTAATTCTTCTGCCAGCGACTCACAAGCTGTGTAAACTGCTCGTGAGATGACTGAAAATAGCTTCGGGTGGGGGCTGCCATAGAGCCAATCGAGAGCGCTATGATAGTGATCTGCCAAGCATACGGAGAGTCGGATGTCGAAAGACGAGCAAAATCCAGAAAACAACAACGATTCCAGGGAAACCCAGCCCGAGGCAAGCCAAGGGCAGCCCGTGAAAGCCGATGAGGTTTCTGCAAAGAAAACCGATGGTCAGAAAAAAAGCCGAGGGTTTGGTCGGGCGCTTTTTATGCTGGTCTTAATTTTTGCTGCATTCTCTGGTGGCGGATATCTCGCCTATTACTACCTTGATCAGCAATTCACCGAGATTGCCCGTCAGCAAAATGAGCAGATAACCGAGCTCAGTTCCAGCATTGAGACACTGCAGCGGACGGATCAAAGTGTTCTGAATAATCAAAGGAATCTTCAAGCGGCCATCACTTCCGTGGTTTCAGAAACAGAAAATCAATTGTTGTCCCTTTCCGATCGAATCTCTGAGTCAAAAGCGGAGGGTAGTGATGATTGGACACTGGCCGAAGCGGAATATCTATTGCGTATAGCCAATCAGCGTTTAGTGACCAGTGGCGATAAAAGTTCATCGATTGACATGATGCAGGCCGCAGACGATATCTTGCGTGAACTGGCCTATCCGGAGTTGACTCCGGTTCGCAGGCAGTTGGCAGATGATTTAACGCGCGTTCAGATGGCAGACAGCCTGGATGTTGAAGGCATCTTTTTTGAGCTGGAAGCACTGGCTCAGCAGGTTGTTAATCTGAAACATTTTGAACCTGAATCCCTGAAGTCCACAGAGGTTGAGACAGACTCCAGCAATGATCTGGGTCGCAAGATGTGGAGTAAAATCAAATCAACTCTTTCCCGTTACATTCGTATAGATACAAACACGGACGAACCAAAGTACCTGCTTTCTGAAGAACAGCAAGTTGCCCAAACTCTCAGTGTGCAGTTGCAGATACGACAAGCCCAGCTCGCACTTCTGTCTAATCAGCAGGATGTTTATACGCGTGCCCTGGCCGCAGCGGCAAATTCAATTCAGCAATATTACACAGGAACGGCAGCGGCCACTGCTTCCCGGGCCCGCTTGAGGGAACTATCAGAAATTCGTCTTCAGACTCAGGTTCTTGATATATCCGAGTCTATTCGCGCGCTGAGTGCGGTTGTTAACCAGCTTTCAAGGATGGGAGTGGAGTAACTTATGCGTCGATTTCTGGTTTATCTGGCATTGACCCTGGCGGCAGCTTTGGGGGTTTACATGGGCTTGGGCGCAGAAGCCTATGTTCTAGTTAACACCGGCGAAGTTGCTTTCCAGATGACTATTTGGCTGGCAATCATTTTCCTTTGCCTGGGATTGGTAATAATTTGGCTGCTGTGGATGGTCGTCAGCGGCGTTTTATTTGGCGGATGGCGACGGGCATGGATGCGAAAGCGTTTGGACAAGCTCACCGCCTCGGCCGTAAAAAGTTACACGGACCAGGATTGGGGCAAGGCCTATAAACAGCTTGTCAAACTGGCTAACAGTCACCCGGATCCCCAGCCCTATGTGGTCATGGCGGGCGATGCTGCCGTTGCCTCTGGGGATATAGAAAAAGGCAGGGAGACATATAAGCAATTGATGCAACAGTTCCCTGGAAATAGTTTCCAGGCGCGACTGCGTCTAGCCAATTTGGAGTTAGGTGTGGGCAACCATGATGAGGCTGCCAGTTTATGCGAATCCCTCATTGCGGAGAAAAAGCGTGATCCCGATGCGCGCTTGTTGCAGATTTTGATCGCCGAAGATCAAGGCGACTGGGAGCAAATGCATGAAAAAATCCTGTCGGCTCACAACAATAAGGTACTGTCATCAAGGCTCCCCATGATTGAACGCCGTTACCTTAGGGCAGTTCTTGCAGACAACCCTACGGCGCCTCAGTTACTCCAGCTTGCTGATTTATTTATCAATGCACCGGTGTTGCCAATAGATAAAACCATTGATCTGACACGGCAGCTGGCGCTGA
>JAURLY010000197.1 GCA_030830945.1 Gammaproteobacteria bacterium
AAATCCATCATTCCACTGCAAGGCAACTTCAACACTAATGCCATCTTCACGATCATCTTTAACGAAATGCATAGTCTGGTTGATGGTGCTTTTGTTGGTATTTAGATAATCAACAAAAGCTCCGAGCCCACCTTCATATTGATAGACCTCTTCTTTGCCATTGCGCTCATCTTCAAGAACTATTCGTACACCAGAATTCAAAAAGCTAAGCTCCCGAAGGCGTTTAGCTAACTGATCAAAGTGAAACTTAATATTGGCAAATGTCTCGGGAGACGGGATAAAGTGGACTTCCGTCCCCGAACTCTCCGTCTTGCCTATCACTTTTATTGGGGCATCTGGCACACCATGGGTATAGGTTTGCTCATGCACCTGCCCTTGACGTCGAACGGTCAATTTTAATTTGGAGGAAAGTGCATTAACTACCGACACCCCTACACCATGAAGCCCACCCGACACTTTGTAGGAGTTATCATCAAACTTACCACCAGCATGAAGTACGGTCATGATGACTTCAGCTGCACTGACGCCCTCTTCGTGTTCATCAACCGGTATGCCACGACCGTTATCAGAAACACTTACGGATTCATCTGGATGAATAACCACCCTGATTTCTGAACAGTGTCCTGCCAGTGACTCATCAATAGAGTTATCCACCAACTCAAAGACCATATGGTGTAACCCAGTTCCGTCATCGGTATCACCGATATACATTCCTGGACGCTTGCGAACAGCATCGAGGCCTTTGAGTACTTTAATACTGGAGGAATCGTAATTTTTTTCCTCGGTCATACCTTCTCCAAATAGATAGGTTGCTCTAGATAGCCCTTGCAGATTCAGAAATTACTTCACCCTGTTTCACGTGAAACAAAATCTGGTTTTCCGGGCCACCGGTTAAAAATTGTTGTATTTTTTCTGATTCGATAGATGTTATGAACACCTGTGTTCCCAATTGGCGCATATAGGCAAGAATGCGTTTTTGATTATTCTCATCCAGCTCAGCAGGAAAATCATCACAAAGTAAAATGCACTTGTTAGTAGTTGCATCATTATACATCTTTACTTGCGCTAACTTGACGCCAAAGCCGGCCAATTTTTTTTGGCCCCTGGAAAGCACATCTCCAGCCTTCTTGGATTGTAGCTGAATTCGAAAATCCGCATGGTGCGGACCAACAGTTGTTCGCTTATATTGATAATCACGGGAAGAAGCAGAAAGTAAGGCTGACTCGTAATCGTTATATTCTCGAATATTCCAACCTGGGAAATAGGAAAAACCCAGCTGCATATCTTCAAGTAATTCACTCGTTTTACACATATCTACTAGCTGCTCGGCATAGTTGTTTCTTTGCTCATGTAGCAGCGTCCCGTAGCGAATTAGCTCCTGGTTCCAAGCGTCAATCTGCTGTTTATCCATCCGGGTTTGTTTTAGTAATGCATTGCGCTGTTTTAACGCATGTTGATAGGTCTGCCACTGAAGATAAAAATCATGTTTCACGTGAAACACTCCCCAGTCCAACAGTTGACGCCGCAACTTCGGCGGCCCCTCAAATAACTCAAACATCCTATTATCGAAGATCTGGGCCGGGAATTGGCGCGCAATCTCAGGGATAGTGGAGTTATGGCCATCCAGACGATAGGTAGCCGGCTCCGAAGTCGAGCGTCTGGTGCCTAACTGGTTCGGGCCAATACGTGCTTGAACGAACGTTTCAGTTTCACCATGGGAAATAAGCTTGGAGGATTCCCTAGTTCGAAAAGAACGCCCGGCCAGAAGAAGGTGCACAGCCTCAAGGACTGAGGTTTTACCTGCCGCATTATCGCCAGAAATAATGACAAAGGGGCTGTCTGTATCCAGATCAGCCCCTTTAATATTCCTAAAATTGGTTAGGCCAAGCCGCTTAATACGCACAAACAGATATAGATGTTATTGGCATTAGCGTTATGCGTATATAACTTATAGTCGCATCGGCATAATGACATACAGGGTAGAGCCATCTTCCTTGGCTTGCATTAAAGCGCTGGAGTTAGGATCCGCCAGGCTGATTTGAACATCATCAGACTTAAGTGTATTTAGTGCTTCAATCATATAAGAAACATTGAATCCTATTTCCAATGATTCCCCGTCGTAGTTAACCGCAACTTCCTCTTCAGCCTGTTCTTGCTCAGGATTGTTAGCAGTGATGCGAATCAGGCTCTGTTCAAGTTGCATGCGAACTCCACGATATTTTTCATTGGACAAGATAGCTGCTCGCGAAAAACTTTGCTTCAAACCTTCACGGCTGGATTCAACTGTCTTTTCTGCATTGCGTGGAAGCACGCGCTCATAGTCAGGAAATTTACCGTCAACGAGTTTACTGGTGAACTTGTAACCAGGCGCTGTGACACAAATATGATTGGAGCCCAGACTCAGGCTAACTTTTTCATCGCCATCGGATAGCATACGAGATAACTCCAGCACACCTTTTCTGGGCAGAATTGCCTGTAAACTTTCTGTGCTCAGGTTCGAGGTGTCCAGTGTTGTCATTGCCAGGCGATGGCCATCTGTTGCCACCAAACGCAAGTGCTCTGGCGAAACCTCAAACAACATACCATTAAGGTAATAACGAACATCCTGCTGGGCCATGGAAAACGACACTTTATCGATCAAAGACTTAAGTTGGCCCTGGGCAATTTCAAACTGACAACTTTGCGCGCCCTCCTCTACATTCGGGAACTCACTGGCAGGTAACGTGCTGAGGGTAAATCGGCTGCGACCACTTTTTACTATGGCTCGCTCTTCTTCAGTGGCAACTTCAATTTGTGCTTCGTCAGACAGAGAACGAACGATATCGAACAACTTTCGGGCTGGGATCGTAATCGTTCCCGTCTCTTCGACTGATTGAGGTTGTATCTTACTGACAACTTCAACTTCCAGATCGGTACCGGTAATAGAGAGGCCGGTTTCATCCAGAACAAAAAGCGCATTGGAAAGTACCGGCAAGGTCTGACGTCTTTCGACCACACCTGCTACCAGCTGTAGGCCATTTAAAAAAGTATCGCGGGCAATAGAAAATTTCATTATTGGTTCTCTTGGATTTCCTTACAGCTCAGATTTTTATTCATATTAAAGGCCCTAATCTTAAAAGGTTAAAGGGCAATCAGGTACTAAGAATACGATATAAATTCTTCAGATCCTCTCGAATGTCCGAATTGCTCGCCTCTAGCTCATGAATTTTTCGGCAAGCGTGTAATACCGTGGTGTGATCTCGACCGCCAAAAGCATCGCCTATCTCAGGCAAACTGTGGTTAGTTAACTCTTTGGCTAACGACATCGCCAATTGCCTTGGTCGCGCCAGTGAACGTGTACGCTTCTTCGAAAGCAGGTCGCTAAGTTTTATTTTGTAATACTCGGCAACCACTTTCTGGATGTTATCAATCGTAACCAGTCGTTCCTGCAAGGCTAGCAGATCTTTTAATGATTCCTTAATCAAATCAACCGTTATAGAGCGACCGGTAAAGTGAGCACTTGCTATCACTCTTTTTATTGCTCCCTCTAGCTCACGAACATTAGAACGAACTCTTTGGGCAATAAAGAATGCTGCCTCGGAGCTCAAATCCACTTTCGCCTGGGCTGCTTTTTTCATCAAAATCGCTGCCCTGGTTTCTAGCTCTGGTGGCTCTATCGAAACCGTCAACCCCCAACCAAAGCGCGATTTGAGGCGCTCTTCAAGACCATCGATTTCTTTGGGGTAGCGATCACAAGTAAAGATCATCTGCTGACCACCTTCCATTAACGAATTAAATGTATGGAAAAATTCTTCTTGTGATCTATCTTTGTTGGCAAAAAACTGAATATCATCAATTAGCAGTGCGTCTACACTTCGATAATACCGTTTAAAGTCATTGATCGCATTTAGCTGAAGTGCCTTGACCATGTCAGCGACAAACCGTTCGGAATGCAAATAGACAATTCGGGCATCGGGCTTTCGCGATCTGAGCGCATTACCCACGGCATGCATTAAATGG
>JAURLY010000198.1 GCA_030830945.1 Gammaproteobacteria bacterium
TTTAAGTATTTTTCAGCAAGCCGCAGATGATCTGATCGTTGATGCCGATCAGGTTCGTGGCGTTATTACCCAAATGGGATTGAAATTTTTTGCCGATCAGGTGGTGCTGACCACAGGGACATTCCTTGGCGGAAAAATCCATATTGGTATGGAAAATTATTCCGGAGGACGAGCTGGAGACCCCCCTTCTATTGCGCTGGCACAAAGACTTCGCGAGTTGCCTCTGCACGTAGACAGATTAAAAACGGGAACGCCCCCAAGAATAGATCGACGTTCGGTTGATTTCTCTGAACTGCAGGAACAATGGGGCGACCAGCCAACCCCGGTTATGTCATACCTGGGCAAACAGGATCACCACCCGGAGCAGGTTTGCTGTTGGATAACCCATACCAATGAATCTACTCATGACATTATTCGCGAGGGTATGGATCGTTCACCGATGTTCACTGGTGTCATTGAAGGCATTGGTCCTAGATATTGTCCGTCAATTGAAGATAAGGTTGTCCGTTTTGCAGACAAGAATAGCCACCAGATATTCATTGAGCCTGAAGGGCTGACATCGATCGAGCTTTACCCGAACGGTATTTCGACCAGCTTGCCTTACGATATTCAGGTAAGACTCGTGCACTCCATTAAAGGTTTTGAAAACGCCCATATCATGCGGCCTGGGTACGCCATTGAGTATGATTTTTTTGATCCGCGTGACCTTAAACACACTCTGGAAAACAAGTTTATATCCGGCCTCTACTTTGCGGGCCAGATAAACGGGACAACGGGGTATGAAGAAGCTGGCGCCCAAGGGCTTTTGGCTGGCATAAATGCAAGTTTGGCAGCACAGGGCAAAGATTCCTGGTGGCCAACACGTGATCAGGCATACCTTGGTGTCTTGGTCGATGACCTGATTACTATGGGTACAAAAGAACCCTATCGAATGTTCACCAGTCGAGCCGAATACCGGCTGCTGCTGCGCGAAGATAATGCGGATATTCGTCTAACCGAAAAAGGGCGTGAGCTGGGTTTGGTAAATGATGAACGCTGGCAGCATTTTCAGACCAAACTTGAAATGATCGAGAAGGAAACTTCGCGATTAAAAGCCTCGTGGGTCCAGGCAGGATCAGAGCAAGCGAAAAAATTTGAGGCACATACAGAAAAACCGTTTACCCGTGAGTACAACTTGTTTGAGCTGCTTAAGCGCCCCGAGCTCGACTATGAAAAAATCAGCGAAATCACAGATGAGCACTGCGGGCATGAACAAGCTGCGCTTCAGGTGGAAATCTCTGCAAAATATGCCGGTTATATCGATCGGCAGGCGGAGGATATCCAACGTCTAAGGCGTCAGGAAAACACCTTGATTCCCGAAGATTTTGACTACACCCAGGTTAAGGGGCTGTCTAATGAAGTCGTACAAAAACTCGGGAACATACGGCCGGTCAGTATTGCCCAGGCGTCGCGTGTTCAGGGTGTGACTCCGGCAGCAATTTCATTGTTGCTAATCTATCTCAAAAAACACGGCTATAAAAAACAGATTGCCCAGTAATTCCTGATGGAGCTCAGACAACAGCTAACCAACCAGCTCGTTGCTGGAGCGATCGAACTGGGCTTATCCCCGAGCAAAAGCCAGATAACTCTGTTGATGAATTATTTGTTTCTGATCGAAAAGTGGAACAGGGCTTACAACCTGACGGCAATTCGTGACCCCAGGGAGATGCTCAATCTTCACTTACTCGATAGCTTGAGTATTTTTTCTCTGGTCAAACAAAAGGCAACAGGCAATCGACTTCTGGATGTCGGTTCTGGTGCAGGTTTACCTGGAGTGGTTCTGGCAATTATGAATCCGGAATTCCAGGTGTCTTTACTTGATACCAACGGCAAGAAATGCCGTTTTCTTCACCAGGTTCGTATAGAGCTTGGGCTGAAAAATGTAGAAGTTGTCCATGATCGTGTGGAAAAATACCAGACATCCAAAGGCTTTAACGTCATTCTTTCACGCGCTTTTGCCACACTAAAAGATATAACAGATAATGCTGTGCACCTGTTAGCGGATGGTGGTTGCTTTCTTGCCATGAAAGGGCGCTATCCGCAACAGGAACTGGACGAACTTAATCAACAGTTTTCCTTCCAGAAAGCTCATCCTTTGCAGATCCCAGGTCTGGATGTTGAGCGCTTTCTTGTGGAAATCGCGGTAAACAGATGACGCATATCCTTGCTATAGCCAATCAGAAAGGCGGCGTGGGCAAAACCACAACTGCCCTTAATTTGGCCGCCTCATTAGGCCACAGCTTTAAAAAAGTACTTCTGGTTGATCTGGACCCACAGGCTAATGCTACGGTTGGTTCTGGGTGCGACAAGCACGAATTGAAAAAGACCGTTCTGGATGTGCTTATGAATAATGCAGAGGTGGCGGATGTTTTGGTCCACTGCCCTGAAGCCAAATATGATCTGCTGCCAGAAAGTGGTGATCTCACCTCGGCTGAAGTCGAGCTGATCAACGAACTGATGCGCGAGCAACGTCTTAGGCATGCGCTTATAAAAATCCAGCACAAATATGATTACATCATTATTGACTGCCCGCCGTCGCTGAATATGCTCAGCATTAACGCCTTGGTGGCATCAACCGGAGTGATTATTCCGGTTCAGTGCGAATTTTTCTCCCTTGAGGGTATCTCCGCACTGGTTGGTACAGTAGAAAAAATTGCCAAAATGGCCAATAAAAATCTAAAGATAGAAGGCGTTCTGCAAACCATGTATGACCCGCGCAGTATGCTTACCATCGACGTAGAAACCGAACTAAGGGGATATTTTGGCGACAAGGTATTCCGTACAGCCATCCCTCGTAATGTGCGTTTAGCCGAAGCGCCCAGTCATGGATTACCCGCCATCGTTTATGACAAAAATTCCAAAGGTGCGATTGCCTATAAGGGGTTGGCCGGAGAACTCATCAGAAGACACAAACCCAAAGTACGCATGGGTGTTGAGGAAACAAATTAATGGCGACAAAAAAACGTGGACTGGGATCAGGTTTAAAAAAATCGCTTGGCAGCGGATTGGACGCTTTCATCGATGCCAAAAGTATCATTGATGAAAGTCATCAGGATATGGCGGTCGCTCGTCAAACCGCTGGAGATGCGCTGAAGCAAGTACCGGTCGACCTGATCCAGCGGGGCCGTTATCAGCCTCGCCGTCATATAGATGAAAACGCTCTTGAAGAGCTGGCCGCCAGCATCAAGGCCCAAGGCTTGATGCAGCCAATTGTACTGAGGCCGATTAGCGCAGATACCTACGAAATCATTGCCGGTGAGCGTCGCTGGCGTGCCGTGCAAAAAGCAGGACTTGATAGCATCTCGGCTATTGTTCGCGATATTCCAGATGAAGCAGCTATTGCTATGTCGCTCATTGAGAATATGCAACGCGAAGATCTCAATGCCATGGAAGAAGCCATGGCTCTTCAGCGTATCAAGGATGAGTTTGGTCTTACTCACGAAGAAGTGGCTGAGGCTGTCGGAAAGTCTCGAAGCGCAGTGACCAATTTAATGCGGCTCACCAACTTGCCGGAGCAGGTGCGAATCCTGGTGGAGCGGGGCGATCTGGATATGGGTCATGCCCGGGCGCTGCTGCCACTTGATTCAGAAAAGCAACTTGGTGCAGCCAAGGATATCATCGATCGTGACATGTCCGTTCGCCAGGCAGAAACTTACGTACGCTCCCTGCAAGAAAAGCCGGTTTCCAAAAAAACAAACAGGACAGAAAAGAAATCCGCGGATATCAGCTCACTGGAAAAAAGCCTCTCGGAAAAACTTGGCGCGCCAGTATCAATTAACCAGGCTCGTGGCGGTAAAGGTAAACTGGTTATTAGCTATTCATCCCTGGATATTCTCGATGGCATCCTGAAAAGGATTAAATAGCGTATCAGCGTGGCTGAAACCAACCCAGAACGCCGCAAAGACCTGACGCGCGGACTTATCTCCGACCATTACAAACGCATGGCGATCCCAATGGCCATCGGGATGGTTTTTTCCACGCTTTACAACGTTGTCGATACTTTTTATGCCGGGTTAATTTCAACCTGGGCACAAGCAGGTCTGGCTATTGCCTCCCAGGTTTTTATTCTATTAATTGCCCTTGGATTTGGGTTGAGTTCTGCCCTGAGCGCGCTTGTGGGCCACGCGCTTGGGGAGGAAGACCAGGAAGCTTCGGATCTGATTGCCCGACAAGGAATCGGCTTTGGCATTTTGCTATCCCTCCTTCTGGCTATCGCCGGCTATCTATTTGCCCCCGAACTCATAGAGATTATTTCCGAACCCGGCGAATACAGGGACGCAGCCAATAGTTATTTGCGTGTTTTGCTTACCGGCACTATTTTTTTCCTGTTGGCCTATGCTGGCAACGGTATCTTGCAAGCCCACGGCGATACCGAGTCCATGAAGCGAGCCCAGATTGCTGCCTTCTTTGCAAATCTTGTACTCAACCCATTGTTTATTTTCGGCATTCCCGGTGTTTTTCCAGCATTCGGCTTTGATGGTTTGGCACTTTCAACCCTGGTTTGTCAGTCCGGAGTAATGGGATACATCTTGGTCCAGGTAGTTCGCCAGCAAATTTTTCATGAGCACCGGTTCTCAGGTCTCATACCCAGGTTTGACATCTATCTAGGCATTATTAACCAGGCGTTGCCGACCAGTTTTAGCATGATGCTCATGGTGATAGCCGGATTTGTAGTTCAATACTTTCTAAAGGATTTTGGTTCGCAGGCACAGGCGGGATATGGCGTAGCCCTTCGCATTGAGCAAATTTTGTTACTGCCCGTGTTTGGTTTAACGGGAAGCTTGCTGCCAATCGCTGCGCAAAATTTAGGTGCAAAAAAATTAGAACGAGTGAAAGAAGCCGCTGTTTTCTGCTTTAAGTTCGGTTTCATCATGACAGCAACGTCAGGGGTGCTGCTCTGGTTACTGGGTGAATACCTCATGCTGTTATTTACCCGCGACCCTACAGTTATTGAGATCGGTGTCAGCTACCTGAGAGTCGAGGGATTAATTTTATGGGTATACATGCTGCTTTTTGCCTTTAATTCCCTGTTTCAGGCATTTAAGCGGCCCATTCTATCGCTGGTTGTGGGTATTTACCGTCAGGGAATAGGCATAGCCCTGTTTGTCTGGCTTTATGTCGAAATAGCTGGGCTAGGCATATGGGGTGTCTGGTTTGGCATTGCCACCAGCGTTACCAGTGGGTTGCTATTTTCCGGTGTTTTGCTTGCCAGACTTGCAGGAAAAGAGACTGGTCACTCGCATTAAAAAGAAACTTTTTTGCAGATCGTTGATATTTAATAGCCTTCAAACTGTATACATTACGCATATAGAAATTTCGTATGTTTCCGTCTTCTAAAACCTTGAAGCCCCAACCCCATCCAACTATAATCCACGGCCCCGCGTAAGCCTGTGGATAAGTGTCAGCAAGCCTATTTTTCAAATACATTGGATGGCAGCTGGCAGCAATGCTTGTTCTGCTGGTCGCGGGCTTCGGTATAGAAGGTCGTGAAGGGGCTTTTGCAGTCGCCTTCGGATGCGGCATAGCAATACTACCGAACGCTTATTTCACTCTTCAGGCTTTCAGGTATAAAGCCAGCGAACAACCAATAAAAGCGTTGGGAGCGATATACCGGGGTGAAACAGGAAAGATAGTACTGGTAATGGTTTTGTGCGCACTTGCATTTCGTTTTTACGAGTTCCACGAGCCAATGTTACTGTTTATGGCGCTAATCGTCATGCATGTGACACAGATCCTGATTAGTTTAAAAATTTTTCCGATGCTGGGTTCGTCGGAGAAATAACTGCGCAACGAAGCACGAGATTGACTGAGACAATTTGAATGGCCGGCGAAACGCATAGCTCTGAACATGTAACCGAAACTGCTCACTCCAATGAGCATGAGTCTGGACATAGCACGACTGAATATATCCAGCACCACCTGCAAAATCTTACCTTTGGCAAACTTCCCGCTGGTTTTGAGCGTCATCATGAAGATGGCAGTCTGCATACCCTGGAGCAGGCCGAATGGACCTGGGCTCACGGCTCGGAAGAAGCCGCCGCCATGGGGTTTAACGCTTTTCACGTAGACAGCCTGGCCTGGTCATTTGGACTGGGCGTTGTTTTTTGTGTTTTGTTCGGACTGGTTGCCAAAAAAGCCACGTTCGGCGTGCCCGGGGGTTTGCAAAACTTCATTGAAATTATCGTGGACTTCGTCGATAGCAACGTCAAA
>JAURLY010000199.1 GCA_030830945.1 Gammaproteobacteria bacterium
CCCCGCCTTGTGCGGGGGCTTTTTTTTTGCGTAAAAAAATTCAGTGCATGCACCCTAACCACCTCTGCAACTGATTTGTCAGCACTTCTTTACAATTCACACATTGAATTAGGGAATTTCTACCCTAAATTATCGTCTTAACATTTCCTAAAAAGTTGCAGCACCGAGATTCACTGTAGAATCTAGCTCAAATCATTCAACGTATCCCAGAAACAGGAGCAGGAAATTGCACTCATCGTTTGAATCACTTTCCAGTTGGCTTTCCAGCCAAATTATCGGCCAACAGACACTTGTAGAGCGCATACTTATTGCTTTACTTGCAGACGGTCACCTGCTGGTTGAAGGCGCACCTGGCCTGGCAAAAACCAAAGCCATCAAGAGCCTGTCAGAAGGAATTGAAGGCAACTTCCAACGCATCCAGTTCACCCCGGATCTTTTACCTTCCGATATTACGGGAACTGAAATCTACCGCCCTGAAACAGGCACATTCAGTTTCCAGCAAGGCCCAATCTTCCATAACCTGGTGCTCGCCGACGAAATCAACCGGGCTCCAGCCAAGGTTCAGTCAGCGCTGCTTGAGGCCATGGCGGAAAGACAAGTGAGCGTTGGCAGGGAAACCATGCCTCTGCCGGAATTATTCCTGGTGATGGCCACTCAAAACCCGATAGAGCAGGAAGGCACATACCCGCTGCCAGAAGCCCAGCTCGACCGCTTCCTGATGCATGTTCGCATTGATTACCCGGAAGCCGGCGCCGAAAAACAAATCCTGGCGCTCGCTCGCGGTGAAGCCGTTGCACAGCAAGCACCTAAACCAAAAACCGAAATCAGCCAGCACGACATCATGGCCGCGCGCAAAGAGATCATGCAAATGCATATGGCTGAAGCGGTTGAGGAATATTTGGTGCAACTGATTTTGGCCACCCGGGCACCCGAAAAATACAGCCAGGAAATGGCCGAATGGATCGAATACGGTGCCAGCCCCAGGGCAACGATTGCCCTGGACCGGTGTGCTCGTGCACACGCCTGGCTACAGCAGCGTGATTTTGTCTCTCCAGATGATGTTCAAGCCGTCGTCCATGACTGTCTGCGTCATCGCTTAATCCTAAATTACGAGGCTGAAGCCGACGGAAAAGATGTGGACTCAGTGGTCGACGAACTCATTCGACTTGTTCCGGTCGCCTAGATCATTTCCCTATGGCAAAGGCAGTAAACAACAAACACCCAGAGTCCGCAGCAGGCATCTATACAGACCTGCCGACGCTGCTTGGCAGTCGTCACTGGGCGAGCAATCTGAAGCTGTTTTCAAGGCAGGCGGCCCGTTCAATGCTTCTGGGTGAAACCCGATCTCGCTTTCGCGGACGGGGAATGGAGTTTGAGGAAGTTCGCCACTACCAACCCGGTGACGATATTCGCAACATTGACTGGCGCGTTTCAGCGCGCACAGGTGGAACCTACACTAAACTGTTTTGCGAAGAACGCGAACGCCCAATACATATTCTGATTGACCAGCGCAGCAGCATGTTTTTCGGCTCTCACGGACGTTTTAAGTCGGTGCTGGCAGCTGAACTGGCTACGGCCATTAGCTGGGCTGCACTGGCGGGAAGCGACCGAATAGGCGGTCAAATTATTGGCGACCAATCCGAGAGCGACATCCGTGCCCGACGCAACAAGCAGGCCGTGCTCAAATTTATTCACGACCTCAACGAATACAACCAACGCTTGCCAACGACCGAACTTTCCAAAAGTGAAAAAACCATTGCGGGCATGATTGAAGAATGTCGGCGTATTACCCGGCCCGGCACTGCCATTTTTATACTTAGCGACTTTCACGATTTCGATCCTTTGGCAATGAAGTCCCTAATTGCATTGGGGCGTCATACAGATATAACCCTTTTTCAGGTACAGGACCCCCTGGAGCTTGAGCTTCCTTCGGGTGGAACCGTTTCCATTAGCGATGGTCAGCATCGGAGTTCTGTCCAACTCGGCAATTCATTGCAAAAGGCCTTTATCCAGCAGATCAACGAGCGAGCCAAATTGATCAAGGACGCGGCCGTTCGGTCACGTTCTGTCTATTTGCAGGTCTCAACCCAGGATGAGCCGCGCCAGATCCTCAATCGTCTCTATGGCAAATAAACGCGGTTAGTTATGGATCAAGAGATGCAGCATACATTGTTAGCGCAGTTGCGCGATATCCACCTTCCGGCGGAAGTCAGCTGGTGGCCTTTAGCGATTGGCTGGTGGATTGTTCTTTTTATCTTTTTGGCAGCCGGCCTGTTCGCCATTTGGGCATTATTTCGCAACCATAAAAACAATCGCTACCGAAAACTGGCAATCGCAGAACTCGACGCCGAATGGTCAAGATGGCAAGAATCGCAAGACTCGGCTGTATTTGTTCAATCCGCGAATGCCATTCTCAAGCGAACGCTTGCAGAAGCATCTACCCATGACAACGCCTATGCCCAACTGAGCCTCAGCGGCGATCGCTGGATTCAACTTCTGAACCAGCACAACAAGCAGCCTCTATCAGTTAACTCAGCAAAAGCACTGGCAGATGCAGGCTATCAACCAGATCCGGTTGTTGATATTCCCAAACTTTACTCTTCGGTGAAGCGCTGGATTGAAACCCATCGCATCCAATCGACTGCCCCCTTGAGAGAAAAGGGAGAATCCGTTCATGCTTAACCTGGGCTGGTTACTGACAAATGCAGTCAATTTATCCTGGGAATGGCCCTGGGTCTTTGCCCTGCTGCCGTTGCCCTTGCTATTTCGCATAATCCTGCCAGCTCGGGAACAGGCCCCACAGGCAATCAGGGTCCCCTTTTACCAACAACTTCAAGCGCTTTACTCCCAAAGGAAAGGCAAACCAGCGCCCACTTGGGTAAATGCCCTGCTTGCCGTACTTATCTGGATTCTATTGGTTAGCGCGGCCGCCAGACCCACCTGGACAGGCGAACCTGTCCCGCTCCCGCTGGATGGTCGTGATCTTATGCTGGCCGTTGATATCTCTCGATCAATGAGGGAGGAAGACATGCAGGTGCAAAGCGGCTATGTCTCCCGAATTACGGCCGTGAAAGC
>JAURLY010000200.1 GCA_030830945.1 Gammaproteobacteria bacterium
GCGCCTTAATAAAACTGCTTACCAGACAGATTGGTTCAGCGGCTACTAAAAAAATAAGTAGCCATTGATAGTCTCTACCAATATCGTCCAATAGCTATAGATAGCCTGCCGACGAAGTCATGGTCCAACCTCAACCGCAAGTCTGTATCCTCAGAAAGCGAGATGCGCGCTTCAGCAGAAGTGACTTTATAGTCATCAAAACCCGGGTCAAGCGGGCGCCGCCACTCCTGGCTCACTCGCATTCCAAATCGGTTTGTTGGTCGCGTCACTATTGATGCCCCCAGTCGCACAAATCCATTGCCGTCATATTTGGAATTTGCTTGAAACGCAGCGCCCGCATGGACAGCGGCAAGGGCATCAAATATACCGATCGTGCTACCCAGGCTGTAATCTCCCTGTAGCCTGGTCACTGGGCAGTCGTGGCAGCCGATACGTTCCTGCTCCAGGCCAAAACGAAGTCTCCAGCCATGACTTCGGTCTCCCGGAAGGCCGGTGATTGCCTGCCTCATACTGTCGATTGAAACCAAGTCGAAATGCATAATACGTAGTTGGTGATCCAGATTTTGTATCATTAGGTCACCCATGCTCAGGCTTCCATATTTGGCTTGTGAAACGCTCGCATCCAGCAAGTCATAATAGGCTGGACGGATGCGAAGCGTGTGGCCCATCCCCGCTCCTTCCTGATACACCAGCCCGAGTTGTACCCAGCTGGGCGCCTTACCCGTGTCCGGCGCGGCCTCTTTGATTGAAAACTGTTTGGCAGAGTCATCAGGCGGCAAACTGAGTCGTGCCGATAGCGCGGCAACATAATCGTCCGACATTGAGACAGCGAGGGTCTCCTTGCGATCTTGCGTGAATTGATAATAGTCGAGCAAGGTATCCAGAATCGCCTGCTGTTCCGGCAAGGCCAAAGATCGCATCTGCTGGCCATCTAATCGTGTTTGCCCGCTCACCAGGCCGGTGAGGATTTTTCGCTGTTTTTGGTCAAGCTCGCGGTATTTTTGATACAGCCGCGTGTTTCGGGAGGGATGAATGATTCTGTTATCGATCAGAGGTTTGCCTTCGTTGCGGGCCTTGTTCAGGGTCTGCAGCACCGCCTGGGGAATAGTCCATAGTCGGTTTTTCGGAATGATGTCGATGCCATCGACTATCTCAATAAGTTCAGCAACGCGAAAAGCGCAGTTGGCGCGAAAAAAGTAATAGGTGTAGCGCTTTCCCGTTATTTCCCACGCATGGGCGACGATGTAACGTACTTCGTTTTCGTCAAAATTTAGTCGATACTCCCAAAGATCGCGAAGTTCCCTCTCAGCATAACTAGAATTGTGAAAATAGAAGTCGGCCGAACTGAAGCCACCCTCGTATCCGCCGAAGATTCCCTTGAAAATATAACTCACTGGGTTATCCGTATTCGTACCAATTGCACCGAAATTCAGCGTCTGGTCGATGAGATAAGAGGATTTTGAGCCGCTGGCTCCATTCAACTTTAAAAATAAATGACCGTAATAAGACGCGGGATTGCCAAGATATCCGTTAGCGAACACCAGGCTGACTGAATCGATTTTATTTATTGGCGCCCATGCGGCAAAATCAGGGCAATCGATTTCTTGGAGGGATTCATGATATTCAGGAAAATTTTTAGCAAGCCAAATTCGCCTTGCTGGAAAGCGGCACTTCGCGTGCAAGTTAGGATCTGGTGAGACGGGCTCCAGCATGGCTGAAAGGCTGGCGCGAAGTTCCTCTTCCGGGCTTGTTTTCCCCAATGGGGATAAAAAAAATTCTGGACTGTGGATAGCGCTCCGAGCTTTGCCAAAACCTGTCCAATCCGATTCATAGTGCAATAATTTCAGCCAGCTTTTCTTTTTTTCTGGCGAAGATAGATCAGCGGCGCCAGAGCATCCGACAGCCAACATGCCAAACAATAAAACGTAAATGAGATGAAACAAGGCTTGCGGTTGGTAGGGATTGATAAAGCCATGACGCCTACGGTTAAGCGAGCGTCATGGCTTGTCCGACAGAAGATCAAACGCCGCAAGTATTTCGGGTTTTGCTGTCAATGATGTTAAACAATTGAACTGCCTTTTCCAGAGGCTGTTGCTCATTAAATCCAGGAGCTACAACGGCTTTGACCACGACAGCACGGACGCCCTGCGTCATTGCAGCATGCTGTTCTCGAGAACACTCAAAAAGGTCCAATGCAGCAGTGAGATGTTCCCCTTGCCCTCGCGCAACATCTTCAACCAGCGGCGCATAAGCATCGCGGATGAACATCGCAGCTTTAACGTTTTTCTTCGAGCAGGTTTCCGGGCTTACAGTTGCCGAAGTCACTGCAGTTGAACCCAAATCCCATATGACATTCGAGATAACAGCAGCCCACTCGGTATTCTTGAATAGCGCTGCACCAATACCACAATCGGAATAAGGATTAGGACCAGAACCGGCTGCGCCAGCTGCCGAAGCTGAATTAGAAAAACTGCATAAGAATAGCGGCATTAAAAATAATAGATTTTTCATGTTTTTCCTTGAAAGTTTTTCATATTTTTTGTTCAAAAATATAACTGCTATTTTACTGTGCCACAAAAAATATTCTCCACAATTTAGATTGAAGGGAGTACTAAATATAGTGGTAAAAACACACCACAGCCTCAGACATTGACTGTGGTTGCCACTGAGAATCGCTGGTTTGGTTCTTGATGCCGAGCTGCTCGATGAAACAATTCACACTGCCTCTCAATCTGTCCCAACGTCGTACTCGCAAGCGTGAATTTCTCGACGCCATGGAACGCGTGGTGCTGTGGACAGCGCTCTTGGCACTGATTGCGCCGCTTTCGCCAAGGAAACATTCCGCCCGACTTACTTTTGCGCTTCAGGCCATACCGCGTATCCACTTCGTACAGCAATGGTTCAAATTATTGAGCCTGGCTATGAGAGAGGTGCGCTTCGATGTCCATTTGTGCCGTGAATTTGCAGGTCTGGGTGGCATGATTCGGCTGCAGGACCGGGTGAGCATCTTGCGCTTTCGGCGTATGTTGGAAGAGAAGCGGTTGACCGAGCGTTTCCTGCAAGTCGTCAATGCCCACCTGGCCCAGTCGGGTCTTACATTGAAGGAAGTCACCAAGGTCGACGCTACTTTGATCGCTGCGCATTACCCGACAAAGAATCAAGGTGCAGAGCGTAATCCGGCCGTGCTTCATGAAGGCACACAGCACAGTGGTCGCTCTGCACTCATCGGCATGGTTGCCCGCAAACCTCTCGGCGGCAACGCCTTGTAATCCTCCAGAAAGCATCGGCTCCGGATCTGTTTCCCGAAACCGATGTGCACAGAAGCAA
>JAURLY010000201.1 GCA_030830945.1 Gammaproteobacteria bacterium
AGGCAATGAACCAGTGCAGCTTCAGCGATGGGGCCGGTGAAATGCGGAATCAGGCCGATGTAATGTGTTTCGGCCAGCGCGATAATCTTCATGTATTCGGTGATGCCACCAGTGTTGGGCAACTGGCAGCGCACGTAATCCACCAGTTCCTTTTCGATCAGGGTATTAACATCCCATTTGTAGCCGAACTGTTCGCCCACCGCGATGGGCACGCGCACGCGATCACGCAGCCTTTCATAGGAATCGGTGCCTTCACTGCGCAGGAGATCCTCGCAGAAATACGGATGCAGGGGTTCGATGAGAGTGGCCAGGTTTATGGAATCCGCCATGTCGAATTCCGTATGAAAATCCAGAGCCCAGTGACCGTCACCCACGGCACCGTGTATTTCCAGAGCATCTTCGTGCATCTGCCGAACCAGTTTGAAACGGTCGACGACACGCTGGCGAGGGTTGTCGGTGGCATGGCGGTAAACGCGGATACCGGAATCAATGCAGGCCTTGGCACGGTCGCCAAGCGGAGTGTCGAAGCCACCCCCCGGAAAGGCAGTGGAATAACATTCAACATGGTCGCGTGCTTTGCCGCCCAAGAGTTGCCATACCGGCACATCCAGCGCCTTTGCCTTGAGGTCCCAGAGTGCGAGATCGAGCGCGCCGATTGAATGTAGCTTCTCGCGACCGGCGGTGTAGTGCATGCCGCGCATCATCGCCTGCCAGTGATCTTCGGTGCGGAAGGGATCCAGGCCAATAAGCATACTGGCGCATTCGTTCATGGTGGTCGGCTCACCACCCTCACCAAAGCCAATCAGTCCGTTTTCGGTTTCAACCATGACCACCCGCGAGGACTGGTTCACCATAGGTTGGCCCGGACGGCCCTGTGAATCGCCGCCGTGATTGAAATAGCGAATGACCTTAATACGATCCTCGTCCAGACCCAGGGCATCCGCGGAGAAAGGAGCCCACATGCTGGCTCCCGCTGCCACACCTAAGCCCTTTAATATGCTGCGCCGGTCAAGTGATTTCATGATCTCCCCTTATTTTATTTACTGGCAATTTCTTGCCCTACTTTGATTTCACCAGATTCAAGAATTGCTGCCCGCAACCCGGTATGAGCCAAATGCGGCAACACCTTCTGGTTTACCGTTGCGGCAAGATGAGAGCAAGGTTCGCAATGTTCTATGCCTAGAAACCTCGCCTGCCCAATTGAAAGATGAGGTCTTTAAGTTGAATGCCTTGTGTCAGGATATTTCGACGAACATCGCCATAGCCCAGAGTTTCATTCTGGGACGCATTGAATTGATCTATTTCTTCAGAGGCAATAAACGTAATTTCGCTTTTTCTGTTGCCCGCGAGCTTTTCTGAAAAAGTACCTCCACCCTTATAGTAACGATCACCAACCACTCCTTTGTTGGCCTCGACTTGAGCAGAAGATTGTATGCACGGCTGAGCGCCTGTTTCAGAAATATATATTTCCTTTACGATTCCAGTCATATATGTCACTTTTGCAAAGTACTACGTATTTGAAACAAACGCCGGTATGTCTCGCTGCATTGCCCAAAAAGCGGCGCGCCATATCATTTTCTGATATTCAGGATGCCTCCATGACCACTGTGTATGGCCAGGCAAAAGTGCAGCGAACCGCCCTCTTCCAGAGTCCCTGCACCAACCGCTGGTAGCAACACGTTTGTCGTGCATAGCGGTGGTATGGAAAAGAATCTGGTTGTCATCGTTGGTCATGATGGCGTCGAACTGTTCGTCCAGATTAACCATGAAGTTCTCCATGCCACTTGTAATGGGATGGTCTTCGTTAAAAGAATGGAAAAAGAGCGGTTGTATCTCTTGATGAAGGATAGGTTCGCAGCCCAGAAGTTCTTTTATTCGCGGGCGCTGATTCCAGAAACTGCAATGGCAAGCAAGCCAGCCCATTCCGCGGTTTTCGATATTGGAGATGATGGCTTCTTCCTGTTCATCGGTCATGAATTGGTCAGGCTCCGGACGGGATTCGACAACGCCGTTAGGGTTCCACCCATGGGAATCCCTGCCGTCCCAGCGTTCAGTTACCAGCAAGTCAGCTTCGCCAATGAGTTCAGGGGTTAGGAACCTGCTGGCCTGGCAAAAATAGATGTCGGCAACACTGGAGAATATCTGCCGAATATGTGTCTCAAGTGCAATTGAGTTATGCCAGTAATCACCCATCAGGGCGACTATCTTAAATTTTTCACCTTCTTGCGCCCGCAGATGAACTGCAGGTGATAAGGCCGCTGCACCTAAGGCGGTGAGCCCTGCTTTCATGACTTTGCGTCGGTTATATGACATGGAATTTCCCCTTTTATTCCCAGATGATTTCTTTCATATCGCTCATCTTCAAATACACCCTTTCCCCCGGCTGTATAGCTGAGGCGGATGATTCGAGCGGAATAAACGAGACGCCAAGTTCGCGAATTCGTGGTGAGTTCCTGGTGCCACTTTTCATGGTGATAATCCACACTGCGAACGAGTCCCACGCCCCGTGCGGGTCCGCGACTTTTACCATTGAAACCATATTTTCGATGGGGACAGTTCTTACACCGTCATGCAGGTAGGTAAAGAAATCCTGAGGGTCGTTTATATCCCAAAGGTAAAATCGGAGGCTGCCCCTCTGCGCAAATTCATAATCAGGCACCGGGGTTTTAGAAACGATATCAACTCGATCGGCGAGCTCATCAAAGGATATTTTCACCGGCGTGCTTTCATCCGCAAAGGCATCCGCAAAGGCCATGGGCAGTAGCATGGCGGATATAAACGCTGTCATGAGCCCTGTTTTTAGCTTGCTAAGCGTCGTCATACATGTCCCCTCGTAATTTTCCTATGTGTCTATGTAGCCAAGCACCGTTCAAGCCAGGTAAGGAGGTATATCTTTACCCAATGCCCAGTGCGCCGAGCGCCACACAATTTTCTGGTACTCCGGAATCCGCCAGGGAAACTGCGTGTGCCCTGGAAGCAACGAGACAACCCGACCCTTACCGTACTGGCCACACCAGCCACCGAGCGCATATCTTTTATCGTGCACGGCTTCCGACATAAACAATGGCGTGTATTCTTCATTCAGCAAAATAGCAGCGAACTGTTCATCCAGATTGATGAAAAACGGGTCAATCCCCGCTGTTATGGGGTGATCCTGGTTAAAGTCCTTAAGGACGACTGGTTGGATTTCCCCATGCATGATCGGCTCAACACCCAAAAGTTGAGCAAATTTCTCTGTCTCATTCCAAATAGTGCAGTGAAAAGCGAGCAGCCCCATGCCTCTGTCTCGTACATTTCTGATCACTGCATTTTCCATTTCGGGTGTCATATACGGGTCGCCAGGGTTTCTTTCTGTCACCCTGCCTTCGGACGTCCAGCCCAAAGAATCGGGGCCACCGTAACGGAGCAAAAAGAGAACATCCGCCTCATCAATCAGTTCAGGCGTCAGGAATCTGCTGGCTTGGCAGAAAGTGATCTCCCATCCTGAAGACTTAAATATTTGTCGGGTGTCTCTCTCGAGGGCGACCGGGTTGTGCCAATAGTCGCCCATAAGTGCGACCACCTTGGTCGTACCAGCAGCACGCAGACCAGTAGACCACAGTGCCGTCGCAGCGCATGTGCTGAGCCCTGCTGCCAGTATTTCTCTTCTCGTAGGTCGTGTTGAATTCACTCTATCCCCCCCGGGTTACCTTACGAATCGCGATGACTCACGGATATTCGAATATATAGTAATGTACTATGAATAATGTATAAAAAATACGATACCTTTTTCGTGCAGCTAGCTGATTGATGAATAGAGTTGCCTGATTAATATAGGTTTTTTCCTATACAGCACCCAACATTACCCAACTAACTTATTCGATATTCAAAACAATATGAAATACGGCATCCACATAATCAATCTTTGTATTTTGTTGTTCAGCCCAATGATTTTCTCGCAGGAAAATGTCAGGCCCTTGGGGGTTGAATTAGAGAACTATGAATATCCCTACCCCGTGGAATACATGCAGCTGGATGTTCAGGGAAAAGAATTAAAGATGGCCTATATGGATGTGCATCCTGATCACCCTAACGGGAAGTCGATTATGCTGATGCACGGGAAAAACTTCACAGGGGCCTACTGGGCACAAACGGCTGAAGATTTAAGTAAAGCGGGCTTTAGGGTCATCATTCCTGACCAGATAGGTTTTGGGAAATCTTCCAAGCCTGTGGATATTCAATACAGCTTTCAGATGCTGGCACAGAGCACAAAGGCGATTCTGGATTCACTAGGCGTCGAAAAAACAAGCGTTCTTGGGCATTCCATGGGCGGGTGAGCTATCGAATAACCGCGGCAGACTTAATTTGCGCCCAGATCGACATCCCTACTTTTAGTCCCAACTGATCAACCGATTTACGCGTAATTCGCGCCAGCAAATAGTCTTCACCCGCTTTAACCTGAACCTGGGCGACGGCAGGGTCACGGCTGGCTTGTATGTTGACAACCTCCACGGCAAGTCGATTAAGAATACTGCTGTCTGAATGCGGCGATAATGACAAACTGACATCCCTTGCCTGGACACGAACTCTCATCGATTCACCCTGCGCGCAGCCGGTGTCGCGAACCCAAAGCTCGCCACCCGTCAATTGCATCAATGCCAGATGCCATTGCTGATCATGCGCAACTACCTTTCCCTGCAACAATACACCTGCTTCTTCGCCCTGTTCCGGGATTTCACCTTGGGAAAATACCTTTACAGGATCGCCCTGTTTTAACAGACGACCCTGGTCAATAACCAACACGTGATCAGCGAGGCGCATTAGCTCATTTATTGAGTGAGTGACATAAAGGATTGGGAACTCAAATTCAGTATGTATCCGTTCAAAATAAGGAAGTATTTCCTGCTTTCTCGCTTCATCCAGTGAAGCCAGCGGCTCGTCCATTAACAGAAATTTGGGGCGAGCAAGAAGCGACCTGGCGATGGCAACACGCTGTCGTTCACCACCCGATATCTGCGCAGGAAAGCGATTGAGCAAAGACTCAATTCCCAGCAACTCAATAATTTGGGCATAGAACTGCGGGTCCGCCCTATATGATCTCTTGTAAGCGTAATCCAGGTTAGCCTTGATTCGCAGGTGATTAAACAGGCTGGACTCCTGAAACACATAGCCCAATGACCGTTTGTGCGTAGGGATAAATAGCTCATCGCTTTGCCAAACATTGTTGCCTACCTTAATTCGACCTTTCTCGACCCTTTCAAGCCCGGCAATAGCTCGCAGCAAGGTGGTTTTCCCGGATCCTGATGCGCCATAAAGTACTGTTATACCGGTCGAGGGAAAGTCAGCCCTGAAATCAAGTGCGAACGGATGCCCGCTTTGGTCAATACGCTCAAGGTGAAATGCCAGGGAAATATTTGCCCCCACAGCTATACTCCATACCGCATAAAGGAGTAATTACCTTTTCGTTGAAAAAGATAGAGACCGATTAAGACCAATAAAGAGAACGTTACCATCAAGGCAGACAAACTGTGAGCTTGTGCGTAATCCAGGGCTTCCACATGATCATAAATCTGCACAGAAACCACTCGGGTTTCACCCGGGATATTGCCACCTATCATTAGCACGACACCAAATTCGCCTACTGTATGGGCAAAACCGAGTATAGCTGCTGTCACAAATCCAGGTCGTGTAATTGGAAGAACAACCGTAAAAAACCGATCAAGCGGACTCGCTCCCAACGTGGCTGCGACTTCCAGCGGACGATCATCCAGTGCCTCCATTGCATTTTGAATTGGCTGTATGACAAACGGCATGGAATAGATAACGGACGCCACAACCAGCCCCCAAAAAGTGAAAGGCAGAGTACCTAAACCCAATGTCTGGGTAAGCTGGCCTAACCAGCCATTGGGGCTAAATGCCATGAG
>JAURLY010000202.1 GCA_030830945.1 Gammaproteobacteria bacterium
ACCCTCGTTAGTAAGCCCCCGATCTTTACATATAACAAAATGTACTAGATGAAGGGGTTTATATATGTTGAACGTATATAGACGGGGACGGATAATGCCCCTTCTCGTATTCAATACATAACCAAACGCAAGAGACGCAAGATTTGACGGACCTCCTGATCATCTTTATTGGCGCAGTTCTGGTGAACAACTTTGTTCTTGTCCAGTTCCTTGGCCTCTGCCCGTTCATGGGGGTTTCGACCAAGGTCGAGAGCGCCGTTGGCATGTCTATGGCGACCGCTTTTGTGCTAACACTCGCGTCTATCTGCAGCTATCTGGTTAACACCTACATTTTGACGCCTTTAGGGATCGAATTCTTACAGACAATTTCCTTCATTCTGGTTATTGCTGCCGTTGTCTCCTTGTCAAAAATGTTCATCGAAAAAACCAGCCCGGTCCTTTATCGTGTACTGGGAATTTACATTCCCTTGATAACCACCAACTGTGCTGTACTGGGCGTTGCACTTCAGAATACGGCACGTTCCTTTTCTTTTTTCGAGTCCGCCATATATGGGTTTGGCGCTGCAATGGGATTCTCTCTTGTCTTAGTGCTTTTCTCTGCCATGCGCGAACGCATTGCCGTGGCTGACGTACCTGTCCCCTTCAAAGGAGCCGCAGTCGGCATGATTACAGCCGGCCTGATGTCATTGGCTTTTATGGGATTCAGCGGCCTGGTTTAAGGGAGGTTTCTTATGCAATCAGCATTTAGCGATCCTATCCTCATTTTCGCCGTGATCGCTTTGGTGGGGCTCGCCGTGCTTTTCGGTGCGGTGTTGGGCTTTGCCTCAGAGAAGTTCAAGGTCGAAGGTGACCCGATTGTCGAGCAAATAGACAGCATTCTCCCCCAGACACAATGTGGTCAATGCGGCTATCCCGGCTGCCGTCCATACGCACAGGCTATTGCCAGCGGTGAAGCCAATATTAATCGCTGCCCGCCTGGCGGTCAGGCCACCATTAATCATTTGGCCGACCTCCTCGACGTGGAGGCTCTTCCTTTGGATGCAGAGAGCGGTGTTGAAGAGGAAGAAACCAAAGTTGCCTATATTATTGAAGACCTATGTATCGGCTGCACTAAATGCATTCAGGCCTGTCCTGTCGATGCAATTCTCGGTGCTGCCAAACAAATGCATACGGTTATTACCAGCGAGTGCACGGGCTGCGATCTCTGTGTTGAGCCCTGCCCGGTAGACTGTATCGAAATGATTACTGTCGAAGAAGGACTCAGTAACTGGCACTGGACACTTCCGCCCAGCTCATCCAAACAGATTGAAGGTTTTAAGATCACCGACGTTATTACAACTGATAGAGTAAAAACCAAACAGGATGATGCAGCCTGACCATGAGCCAAAACCTGACCCAACGTATAAAGACGGCTCAAATCTGGGATATTCCCGGCGGCATACACCCGCCTGAAAACAAGGCTCAAAGTCTCAAAGATCCCATTGCCGAAGCGCCCCTGCCAAAACAGGTCATTCTGCCACTCGCCATGCATATTGGCGCTCCGGCTGAGCCGCTTGTTCAAGTAGGTGACAAGGTAAAAACAGGACAAATGGTTGCCGAGCCCAAGGGACTGGTGAGTGCTGCTATACATGCCAGTATTTCTGGCACAGTAACCGGCATTGAAGACCGTCCATTGGCTCACTCTTCAGGAATGAGTGGCCCCTGCATCATCATCGAGTCTGACAATCAGGATGATTGGGTAGATCTGGAGCCCATAGATAATTTTCGCGATATCGACCCAGCAACTCTTGTAGAAAAAGTGCGCTATGCCGGACTGGCTGGGATGGGAGGCGCAGGCTTTCCAACAGCCGTTAAATTGCAGCCCAGACATACCATTCACACATTGATACTCAATGGCACTGAATGTGAGCCCTATATCACCGCTGATCATGCCCTTATGCGTGAGCGGGCCGAAGATGTGATTCAAGGTGCGCTGTTAATGGCTTATATGGTGGGAGAGCCCGAGCAGATACTTGTCGGCATTGAAGATAATAAACCTGACGCCATTGAAGCGCTTCAGAAAGCAATTGATCGTGCTGGTGATTCACGACTGTCACAACGGGTCTTCCCAACCAAGTATCCGTCTGGCGGCGAGAAACAACTCATCCAGATTTTGACTGGAAAGGAAGTCAAATCTGGCGGGCTGCCAGCCGATCTGGGGATTTTGGTTCAGAATGTTGGCTCGGCCGTCGCCGCCTGGGAAGCTATTACACAAGGCAAGCCACTTGTATCCCGTGTGACGACACTCGTGGGAGATGCACTGGGCAGGCAAAATAATTATTTAGCAAGAATTGGTACCCCGATAGCCGATCTGCTCGAATTGGCTGAAATTGATAGAAACAAATCTGACCGAGTTGTTGTCGGTGGTCCGATGATGGGTTTCACCCTGCTTAATGACCAAGTGCCTGTCACCAAAATCACGAACTGCCTTCTGGTGCCCAGTCTAAAAGAATTACCCGCGCCGCCTCCAGCTCAGGCTTGCATACGCTGCGGTCTATGCGCAGAAGCCTGCCCTGCCAGCCTCTTGCCTCAACAGCTGTTTTGGTATGCGCAGGTTGAAGACCACGACAAGCTGCGTGATTACAACCTTTTTGATTGTATTGAGTGTGGCGCCTGCGCTTATGTCTGCCCCAGCAGCATCCCGCTGGTCCAGTATTACCGTGCAGCCAAGGGTGACATCCGTGAAAGCGAACGGGAAAAAGTAAAATCTGACCATGCTCGGCTTCGTTTCGAAGCGCGCAAAGAGCGTCTGGAAAAAGAGGCTGAAGAGCGTGAAGCCAAACGCAAAGCCCGGATGGAGGCAGCCAAGGCAAAACAGGCGGCCTCAGACAGCGGAAAAAGTTCAGATGGTGCAAGCGATCTGGTCGCCGCCGCCATGGCGCGTGTTAAACAAACCAGCGCTAACCCAGAAGAAACCCGCCTAAAGCTTGAGCGACAGAAAAAAACTTTCGAAGAACGTATAGAGGGCATTGAGGCGAAAATTGCCGAGGCTGAATCTGACGATATAAAAGCGAAATTTAGCTCACAGTTGAAAAACACCCAGAAAAAACTGGATGGAATACTGGAAAAACTTGATTCACTTGAAAATACAGCTTCTCAAGAAGAAATCGCCCCGGCGCCAGAAAAAGATGCCGCGGCGGCCGCTATTGAACGGGCCAAACAAAAATCTGAAGCCTTGGCTGGTATGAGTGAATCGGAAAAACTTAAATCCACTTTAGCATCACTAAAAAGCAGGCAAGAAAAAGCAGCAGCAAAAGTCGCTGAAGCACAAGCCTCGGGTGCCGACACCCTCGAGGCCTTAAAAACCGGATTAGGCAAAATCGAGGAAAAAATCCTGGCTACGGAAAAACAACTCACCGAGCTTGGAGAAGACTAGGCATGTTTAAGCAACTTAGTTCACCTCACGCCCATGGCCCGACAAAAACTTCTTGGGTTATGCAACAAGTAAGCCTTGCACTTCTGCCGGGGCTGGCCGTACTTACCTCCTTTTATGGCTGGGGCAATCTCATCAATATGTTGCTGGCGATTATTTTTGCCCTGGGTTTTGAGGCAGCCATTATGGCGCTGCGAAAACGTCCGGTAATGTTTTACCTAAGCGATTTTAGTGCGGTGGTAACCGCCATGCTGCTGGCTCTTTCCATACCTCCGTACGCGCCCTGGTGGGTGACACTCATCGGTATATTTTTCGCCATTCCTGTGGCCAAACATCTCTATGGTGGGATGGGCTTCAACCCGTTTAATCCTGCCATGGTGGGCTATATCGTGCTGCTCATTTCATTTCCGGTACAGATGGTTGAGTGGGCCGCGCCAAGAACCATGACCGACCTGCCAGGCCTGGGTGAGGCTCTGAGCTATATTTTTCTGGGAATTCATCCGCCTGATGGCGTAACTGCGGCAACCGCGCTGGATTTGGTAAAGCAAAATTCTGGTTTATTGATGGAGCAACTCTGGGAGCAAACGCCACAATTGTCTACAGCCAGTTTTGCATCTGCTGGCAGCGAGTGGGTCAATGTAGCGTTCTTGCTTGGCGGCCTCTATTTGTTGTGGCGCAAGTTATACACTTGGCACGCCCCTGTAGCCATGCTGGCCACACTGTTGCTTCTGTCGGCCATTTTTTACGATGGCGGCAGCTCTGCCAGCAAGGGTTCTCCACTGTTCCATCTATTTACTGGCGCTACCATGTTGGGCGCATTTTTTATTATTACTGACCCGGTTTCCGGTTGCACCAGTAATCGTGGCCGCCTGATTTTTGGAGCTGGCGTGGGTCTGCTCGTTTTTATTATTCGGGCTTGGGGTAATTATCCCGATGCTGTCGCTTTTGGTGTATTGCTAATGAACTTCGCCGCCCCACTCGTAGACTATTACACCCAGCCCCGCGTCTATGGGCATGAAAAACGCTCGAACGTGCGGATTCACCGAGAATAAACCCTAATGGAAACTTACTCCAAAAAAGCCTTGTTGAACGCGGCCGCTCTTGGCGCTTTTGCGGTAGGGACCGCACTCGTGTTGGGGATTACTTTTACTGCGACACGAGAGCCTATTGCCGAATCGCGGAGATTGGCTGAAGAAAAAGCCCTGTTGGCAGTGATAGGTGACCAACCTTACGACAATGACCTGATCAACGACCAGATTCAGCTGTCACCTGATATGGCCGCTCAATTAAACACAGAAGCTAACGCAAGGGTCATTCGCAATAATGGCACTATCTTGGGCTTTATCTTGCCAGCGGTTGCACCTGATGGGTATTCAGGCAATATTGGCATGCTTGTCGGCATGGATACTCAGGGAAATTTACTCGGTGTGCGCGTTGTCGAACATCGCGAAACGCCAGGCCTGGGTGATAAAGTCGACACCCAGAAAAGCGACTGGATTCTTCAATTCACTGGTCTGTCGCTGGAAAATCCCGACGAGAATCAATGGTTCGTGCGCAAGGATGGCGGTCAGTTTGACGCATTTACCGGTGCAACCATAACGCCAAGGGCAGTAGTCAATATGATTAAGACAACGCTGGTCAACTTTCGTGATAACACAGATGAATTGATCAAGTTGGCTAACGAAAGCGAAACAAGTATAGAGAATAATGTGGAGGCTGAAGCCAGTGTCAACTAGCAGTTTTGCCGAAATCAGCCGTATGGGACTATGGAACAAAAATCCGGCACTTGTTCAATTGCTGGGGCTTTGCCCCCTGCTCGCCGTCACAGGGTCAGTAGTTAACGCACTGGGGCTGGGGCTAGCCACTATGCTGGTTTTAGTCGGCTCTAACCTGGTCGTTTCACTGATTCGAAATCATGTCACCGACGTGATTCGCCTTCCGGCCTTTGTCATGATCATTGCTGCATTTACCACATGTACCGAATTGCTCATGAAAGCTTACACCTACGAGCTTTATCTTATACTGGGATTGTTTATCTCCCTGATCGTGACCAACTGCACGATTCTTGGGCGCGCAGAAGCAT
>JAURLY010000203.1 GCA_030830945.1 Gammaproteobacteria bacterium
CCATTAATGAACTGGCCGATGCTGAGACGATTCGCTACCTGACTCAATATGACTCAACCCATGGCCGCTTTCGCGGTCAGGTTGAGCTTGAAAGTGAAACACTTCGTGTAAATGGACAACCCATCCAACTTTTGCATCACAAGTCGATAAAAGATCTGCACTGGGATGAGCTTGGTGTAGATCTGGTGCTTGAATGCACGGGCAGTTTTAGTGATCGCAAAACGGCGGAACAGCATCTTCAATCCGGCGCTAAAAAAGTCCTTTTTTCCCAGCCGGCTGACATCCATGTAGATTCCACCATTGTAATGGGCGTGAATGAGTCGTTGTTACAGGCTTCGCATCAAATCGTTTCGGCGGCTTCTTGCACAACGAATGCCGTTGTGCCGGTTTTGCAGATCTTGCAATCCGGGTTTGGGATTGAATCCGCTGTTGTGCGGACGATTCACGCAGCCATGCATGATCAACCTGTGATTGACGCTTACCATCATACGGATCTGCGTAAAACACGAGCGGCTTTCGAATCATTAATCCCGGTGGAGACACAGCTTGCCAAGGGAATTAGCCGAATTTTGCCGGAATTAGATGGCAAGGTCGAAGCCAAGGCTATTCGGGTGCCGGTTTCTGATGTGTCTGCTATTGATTTGACGGTTATGCTCAAATCTGATGTCACTGTAGAAGAATTAAATTCCATGCTGGAGCAACAAGCGGCGGAAAAATATAAAGGCTTACTGGATTTCACTCATGAGCCTTTGGCGTCTTGTGATTTTGTTCACGATCCACATTCAGGAATTATTGATGCAGGCCAAACAACTGTCGCCGGTGGCAGACTGGCGAAGGTCTTGATCTGGTTTGATAATGAGTGGGGATATGCCAACCGTATGCTGGATGTTGCAGTGTGCTGGTTAGGAAAATAAAAGTCCTATTGGATTTCACTAATTAGCTGGGAGCAACTATTTTGAAATTGTTAATTGATCAAGATATCGCTGGAAAACGCGTACTAATACGTGAAGACCTGAATGTGCCCGTTGCCGATGGAAAAGTTACTTCCGATGCCAGAATACGCGCGGCATTACCTACGATAAAAATGGCACTGGAAAAAGGTGCCAGCGTCATTCTCATGTCGCATCTTGGTCGTCCAACCGAGGGTGAATTTTCTGAGGAGTTTTCACTTAAACCTGTTGCCGACTACCTTTCGGAAGTGCTCGGCCAGGAAGTTCCGTTGGTAAGGGATTGGCAACAAGGACTTCCCGATGCTGACCTTATCTTGCTGGAAAATGTTCGTTTTAATTCAGGTGAAGGCAAAAACAGTGAAGAGTTGAGCAAGGCATACGCCTCTCTTTGTGACCTGTTTGCCATGGATGCATTTGGTACAGCGCACCGCGCCCAGGCATCGACACATGGTGTTGCACAGTTTGCCCCAATCGCCTGTGCCGGCCCTTTGCTGGCAAAAGAGCTCGATGCCCTGGAGCTTGCCCTGTCCGCACCGGAGAAGCCTATGCTGGCCATAGTGGGAGGTTCCAAGGTTTCAACCAAGCTGACTGTGCTGGAAACGCTCTCAGAGAAAGTAGACCAATTAATAGTTGGAGGCGGTATTGCCAATACTTTTTTGGCAGCCAAAGGCTATCCGGTTGGCAAATCACTATACGAGCCAGACTTAATACCCAATGCGCTGGCCTTGATGGAAAAGTGTGAAATCCCGCTGCCCACAGATGTAGTGGTAGGCAAGGAGTTTTCACCAAATGCCGAGGCCGTGATCAAGCCGATTTCCCTCGTTGCCGAAGACGATATGATTTTTGACGCGGGGCCAGAAACCAGAAAAGTATTTAGCGAAATCATTGCCAACTGTAAAACACTTTTATGGAATGGCCCGGTTGGTGTTTTTGAGTTTGATCAGTTTGCCGAGGGAACCCGTGAAATGGCACGAGCCATTGCTGACAGCGAAGCGTTTTCACTTGCGGGTGGCGGTGATACGCTTGCCGCTATTGATAAGTATCAGATTGCTGCCCAGGTCTCCTACATTTCTACCGGCGGTGGCGCTTTTCTGGAATATGTCGAAGGCAAGGTTCTGCCCGCCGTGGATATCTTGCAAAAGCGGGCTTGAATTGGGTTAATTAGAGAAAAATTTATAGATATACATGAGTACATTTGATCAACAATTTGAAAAGGTCGCCAAAGACGATGGCTTTATTGCGGCTCTGGATCAGAGTGGCGGTAGCACGCCCAAGGCATTAAGGTTGTATGGTATTGATGAAAGTGCCTATAACAGTGATGAAGAGATGTTTGCCCTGGTGCATAAAATGCGCACACGAATTGTTACCAGCGAAAGTTTTGGCGGCGATCGTGTTCTGGGCGCCATATTGTTTGAGAATACGCTCGATAGAGAAATTGAGGGGCAATCCTCTGCCAGTTATCTTTGGGAAAGGAAAAACGTTGTTCCATTTTTGAAAGTGGACAAGGGGCTGGCAGAAGAAGCTGATGACGTTCAGCTTATGAAGCCGATCCCCGACCTTGATCAATTGCTGGCAAAAGCCAAGTTACAAGGAGTTTTTGGCACCAAAATGCGTTCGGTTATCAAGGCTGCCAATGGAGCAGGTATTGCCGCGGTGGTTGCCCAGCAATTTGAAGTAGGAAAACAAATAATCTCAGCGGGACTGGTACCCATAATTGAACCAGAAATTGATATCCATAGCCCTACCAAGTCAGAGGCAGAAGCCTTGCTTAAATCTGAATTGCTAAAGCAGTTGGATGATTTGGCAGACGACCAGAAAGTTATGCTGAAATTGACACTACCCGAGCAAACCAACTTTTACAAAGACTGCATCGAGCATCCCAATGTCGTGCGGGTCGTTGCGCTTTCCGGCGGATATTCCCGAGATGATGCCAATCGGCGCCTCAGTGATAATTTGGGCATGATCGCCAGTTTTTCCCGAGCCCTGACCGAAGGACTCTCGGATCAACAGACAGATGCCGAATTTGACGCAACACTGGATTCTTCCATCGAATCTATTTTTCAGGCCTCCAGAAGCTGATTTAAGAAGGGTCTTTAGGATTTCAGATATCTTTAATGGTCCTCTGCCAGGAGGAACCACGTTCTCGGTGGTAGCCACCAACTGTGAAATTGGTGGTCCGACTTCCTTTACTACACCTGATTC
>JAURLY010000204.1 GCA_030830945.1 Gammaproteobacteria bacterium
CTCGCGATGTCTCAATCAAATCGAGCTGAGTCTGGATTTGTGCAAGGATTTCATCTCTGGTATTAACGCTCATCTGTACAGGAAGCGAGGGGTTATCTGCCGGGGAGATGGTTTCGACCTGAACATCTTGGGCAATGTTTGGGTTAGACAGGCAAAGAAACACCAAGACCAATAGGGTCAAAACTTGTTTGGAAAACACAGTGTCATTCATGGGCATGTGCCCCTCTATATGAACTGCCTCTCGCATCATTTTTTGAGTCCCAGTTTTACTGCTCCTACCTTTGTATCGAAAAAATACCTATAAGAAAAGTGAAATACTTCGTTGAAAGATTAAGTTCTCATAATTTAGGTTCCAATTGATATACGTCCCTTGAAAACATAAAGATCTGCCATATATGTTTAAATAAGCAAGTCGCTCTTGAGGCCTTGCCCAGAAGAGCCAGTTCAAACGAATGGTTCAAAATCAATAAACATATTGCTTTATGAGGATATGACAATGAGAACACTTGATTTAACTCCACTTTACCGCTCAGTTATCGGCGCCGATCGTATGGCTAGAATGATCGACGGAGTCGACTTTACTGATAACAACAGCTACCCGCCGTACAACATAGAAGTTGTCGACGAGAACCGCTACCGAATTACTCTGGCACTAGCCGGGTTCACTCTCGACGATCTGGAAATTGAACAGGAAAATAACCTGCTTAAAGTTTCTGGACAAAAAGGAGACGAGGTAGAAGATAACCGCTATCTCTATCGTGGAATTGCCAAGCGCAACTTCGAACGTCGATTCCAGCTTGCTGATCATGTGGAAGTAACCGGCGCAAATTTTGAGCACGGTTTGTTACATGTCGAGCTAGTGAGGGAGATACCGGAGGCTATGAAGCCACGTAAAATTGCCATTCAATCTAACGATGTGATTGAAAACAGCTAACGATAGGCTGATAAAACAAAAAGGCGCTATACCCCCTTGGTAGCGCCTTTTTTATTTCCATTTATAAATAGATTGTGTCTGGGCTATGGTTCATCAGGCCCTTCATAAATACAGGCGCTGGTACAGGTTTCAGCAACATCTACCCTGGATAATAAAGCCAATCCTGGCTTGAGGTTATTCCATATCCATAGCGCAAGGTTCTCACTTGTTGGATTCTCCAGGCCGGGAATGTCATTTAGATAATGATGATCTAACTGCTCATATAGTGGCTTAAAGGCTTTCTTGATATCCGCAAAGTCCATGATCCAGCCGGTTTGGGTACCCGGTTGTCCGGATACATAGATCTTCACGACGAATGAGTGGCCATGCAGGCGCCCACATTTATGCCCTTCGGGAACATAGGGTAGTTGGTGGGCAGCTTCTATATGAAATTCTTTATAAATTTCCACTCGTGATCCGGTAATAAATGGCGGGGCACGCATGGTACTTCGAGGTAAAAAATATGTACAGAAACCACGCGGGTAAAAAGATTTGACATGGGTGATTCCCACGCTAGAATGCACGCCTCTCCTGACGGGTGGTTAGCTCAGCTGGTAGAGCATCGCCCTTACAAGGCGAGGGTCACTGGTTCGACTCCAGTACCACCCACCAAGCATGCGGACCGGTAGTTCAGCTGGTTAGAATGCCGGCCTGTCACGCCGGAGGTCGCGGGTTCGAGTCCCGTCCGGTCCGCCACTTGATTCGAAAGAAGCTCCCAATAGGGGGCTTTTTTTATGTCCGAGGGTTTTTTAAGTGTGCGAATAGAACCATTTCGTTTCAAATGCCCTCAACAGAAAAACTTGGTCAGTTATGCCCATGCTGGTAATGTTCCAGCTTGCCAATCCTTAAGAACATCTTCACTTCATGTCTAATTTTAAAAACGTCGGAATCATAGGTTTCGTAGACAAGGTATTGATTAAGGGAACCGTTATTCGGCTCGCTCAATTTCTGGTTTCAAGTGGAATACATACCTACCTTGAGGAAAATTCCATTGATAAGGAAAGCATTGATGGAGTTGAGTACTGCTCTCGAAAACATATGGCCGGCACCTGTGACCTGGTGATCGTTGTTGGGGGCGATGGCAGCCTGCTGCATGCGGCAAGGGATATGGTCGATCTGGATGTCCCGATTCTTGGTGTAAACCGTGGTCGCCTTGGATTTCTCACGGATATATCGCCGAATGAAATGGAAGACCGGGTAGCGGACGTGCTCGATGGAAACTACGTGGCCACCGAACGATTTATGCTTGAGGCCGAAATCCTCAGGGATGATTCCGTGGTGGATTCAGGGATTGCATTAAATGATGTGATTCTTGAGTCTGGCGGTTCGGTTCGCATGATTGAGTTTGAGCTCGTCATCAATGGTCAGTTTGTCTACTCGCAGAGAGCCGACGGCTTAATCATCGCCACCCCCACGGGATCAACTGCTTATGCACTGTCCGGAGGAGGCCCTATTGTTCACCCCCACTTAGAAGCCATTGATATTGTGCCGATTAATCCGCACACATTGAGTAATCGCCCGATATTGGTTGATTCCAAGTCAGACCTCCAGGTAAAGGTACTCCTTTCAAACAGCGTAGAGCCCTTGGTGGTTTGCGATGGCCAGCACTATTTGGAAGCTCGACTGGGTGACATCATCCATGTTCGCCGTAAAGACAAGACGCTTAAACTTCTTCACCCCGTGGAGCATGATTTTTATGCCACATGTCGCTCGAAGTTGAATTGGGCCAGGGAATAATCGCTACTGGAGAAAAATAACCATTTCTATCTCCGACGACAAAAGGGCAGCCTTCGTTTTTGCGAATTTCCCTGGGCGGGAAGATCTGCAGGCTGTTGCGGCCGAACTGGATGCACGCAATGTATTGCATCGTTTTGTTCTCAAGGGCGATATCCAGCAACTGATACTGCTGGATGAAGATGACGCTACGATTGCCAGAGAAGTATTAATCTCGTGGGAAAATGGCGATCTGGTCGCACGGCCAAAAGCCAAGGCCCAGCTAAAAAACTTTCGGTTTATTGAAAAGCCTGCCCGTCTAACCCTTCTGCTAATTTTTCTGAGCTGTGTTGGTGGCGCACTGGCTTCGTTTGGCGTTGATTTCATCCATCTTTTTACCTTTTGGGATCCGGCACATCGGATTTATTTTGCCTTGTCTGGCGTAGATCCCTGGATAGATATTTCCTCAGGCGAATACTGGCGCATCGTTACTCCAGTATTTTTACACTTTGGCCCGGTGCATCTGATCTTTAACATACTATGGTTCTGGTATTTAGGAGCTCAGGTCGAACTACACCAATCACGCGGATGGTTGCTTTTTATTACTCTGCTGATAGCCATGACAAGTAACGTAGTCCAAGCCTATTTTTCTGCAGGCGCCATTTTTGGCGGCTTGTCTGGCGTTGTCTATGGGCTGTTCTCATATGTATGGCTTACAGGCCGTCTGGATAAAAACAGTAAAGTCAGATTGCCAGATGTGCTCTTTGCAATAATTACTGTGCTAATGCTGCTCAGTCCACTCGGTATCTTCGATATAATACTGAACGCTGAAATAGCCGATGCTGCTCATATCTCAGGTTTTATCACCGGGGCTTTTTTGGCCTTGGCTGTTTACCTTTTTCACCGTATCAGGAATTGATTTTGGACCTAGACAAACTCGTTAGCACGATCACCCCGGATATCTATGAAAGTCTCAAAAAAGCTGTAGAGCTGGGGCGCTGGGACAATGGTATTGCGCTCACAGAGCAACAAAAATCGGACTCACTCCAATTACTTATTGCCTACGACGAAAAAAATAAGCCCGCAGAGGAACGTATCGGCTACATTCAGCCCAAGGAACACAAGCATTGCGACTCCGGCCCGGATGAATGGCAAAAACTTGATATCAAAGACTTGTAGTCTTCAGTTGTCAGCACCTATGAGAATCTATAAACAGCTACTCCTGCTAGCAGCCAGCTTATTGTTAGCCGCCTGCGCACAAGAGCCACTTGAGCAGGTTTTAGCAGGCAAAACCATGGGCACCAGTTGGTCTGTTAAATACATTGGAAATCAAGAAGTAACCCAAGAAGAACTGACAGCAGAAATACAGACCGAGCTGAATCGCATTGAGGCTGCGATGTCTAACTGGCAAGAAGATTCGGATGTATCCAAATTTAATCGTCTCTCCCAGGGCTGCCTGCTTGTTTCAGAAGACACAGTAACCGTTGCCAGGGCTTCCCAGACTATTAGCCAGCTAAGTGATGGTTACTTCGATCCAACCGTCTCCCCCCTGATTGAAGTATGGGGTTTTGGCGTGGGCAACCAGCCTCCCGAAGAGCCAGAGCCTGAATTGCTGGAATCACTGCTTGCAAATACCGGGTACGAGAATTTTTCTGTCTCGGACAGGCAGCTTTGCAAAAATGATGCTGACACACATCTAAACTTCTCAGCAATTGCCAAGGGATATGCTGTCGATCAGGTAGCAGACGTACTTATTAGTAACAACATAGATCGCTTTCTCGTCGAAGTTGGTGGCGAGCTTTACGGTCTTGGGGAAAACAGTCAGAACGAAAACTGGTCCGTTGGGGTAGAGACGCCCAGTTTCGGATGGCCCCAGGGGGTGTACTCCATTCTTCACCTCAACGGCAATGCTGTTGCTACTTCTGGAGATTACCGCAATTACTACGAACTCGGCGATCATACCTACAGTCATATCCTGAACCCAAGAACCGGTAGACCAGTCATTCACAACGCCGCATCGGTCACAGTGATACATGAAAGCACAATGATGGCGGATGGCTGGGCGACCGCACTATTGGCGGCCGGTCCGGAAGAGGGTATTCGATTGGCCAATAAAGCCGGTATTTCTGCTTATATGATTTTGCGTGACGGCGAAGAATTTACTAGCACACAAAGCCAATACTGGCCGGAAAGTACCAACAATCGTGAATAATAGAACTAAGGCAGGATCAAAGTGACACATACTGGTATAGCTGGAAACCTGACTAAAATGCCCGTTTCACTAGATTCCGCTGGTAACTCGGATGCTGGGCTCGCCACTTATCAGTTGGCGCTAGGGGAGCACCGTGTTGCCCTCAATGACTATTTGGGTAAGCACTTAAGCCTGCGTTTTTTAAATGAAATTAACTGTGTCCACTGTGGGCGCAAAACCAATAAAAGCTTTAATCAGGGGTATTGTTTCCCATGTTTTAGAAAGCTGGCCCAGTGCGACAACTGTATTGTTAAACCAGAAACCTGCCATTACGATCAAGGTACCTGTCGTGAACCTGAGTGGGCTCAAACCCATTGCTTTACCGATCATATGGTTTATCTGGCCAATACTTCCGGTCTAAAGGTAGGCATCACCCGTATAAAGCAGATACCTACTCGCTGGATCGATCAGGGAGCAATTCAGGCAATACCGCTTGTTCGGGTGTCTGATCGCAAGCTTTCGGGGCTGGTCGAGACTCATTTGGCCAAAGAAATGGCAGACAAAACCAGCTGGCAGGCCATGTTGAAGAACTTAACCGATCCTTTGGACTTAATTATCGAGAGGGACAAAGCCATAGAAAAAGTTCTCGACTACATTAATAATGTCCTGCAACTATCTGATTTAACTAAGTATTCTATACAAGAAAGCAGCTCAATTGAGATTGAATACCCGGTGCTGGAATATCCAACGAAGGTTTCATCGATGAACTTTGATAAAAATCCGATGGTAGAAGGTACGCTCATGGGCATAAAGGGCCAATACATGATGTTCGACACTGGTGTAATCAACATTCGTAAATATGGTGGTTATAACGTCGAATTTTCAGCCGCGTAATGTACCCGAGCCCATTGTCGTTGCTAAATTAGCCCCCATACCTAGACACATAGCCTGGTTTATCCAGTCATAAACAACCAATTTCCTGCGATTCTTATGCTGAAAGACAATCTTCCACAAACGATTTTTTTAAATGAATACAAACCGTCCGCTTTCCTTATAGAGCGCACCGAGCTTTGGGTAGAGTTATATGAAGAACACACCGAGGTGCGCGCCCAGATTAATCTTGTGCGAAACCCGGAAGAAAAAGCGCCCAAAGACAAGGATTTATCTCTTAATGCCGAAGCCATGAAGGTCCTTGCTATCAGCTTGGATGGCAAGAGCTTAAAAGAGGGCAAGCATTACTCACATGAAGACAACCAACTACATATCTATAACGTTCCAGCCAGCTTTACGCTGGAAACCAGGGTAGAAATCCATCCTGAAAACAACACCTCTCTCATGGGTTTGTATAAATCTCGCACGATGTTCTGTACCCAGTGTGAAGCAGAAGGGTTTCGAAAGATTACCCCCTATATTGATCGACCCGATTTGTTGAGTGAATTCACCACCACAGTCGTTGCTGACAAAGAAAAATACCCCGTTTTGCTCTCTAATGGGAATCCGGTTCACACTCAGGATATCGAGGCAGGGCGGCACTCCGTGACTTGGCACGACCCATTCCGAAAACCCGCCTATCTGTTTGCACTGGTTGCCGGCGACCTTGAGCACATTGAAGATAGCTTCACTACCATGAGTGGCCGCAATATCGACTTAAAGATATATGTCGAGGAGAAAGATCTCGATAAATGTGACCACGCCATGCGCTCCCTCAAAGCCGCCATGAAATGGGATGAAGAGACTTACGGCCGTGAATACGACCTCGATATCTTTATGATCGTTGCTGTGGATGATTTCAATATGGGCGCCATGGAAAACAAGGGGCTCAATATATTTAATACGTCAGCGGTTTTGGCAAATCCCGAAACTACGACAGATATGCGCTTTCAATGGGTAGAAGCCGTCGTTGCGCATGAGTACTTTCACAACTGGTCTGGCAACCGGGTTACCTGCCGAGATTGGTTTCAACTCAGTCTGAAGGAAGGCTTTACCGTTTTTCGCGATAGTGAGTTTTCTGCTGATCTGAACTCCAGGACGGTTAAGCGAATAGAAGATGTTCGCTCGCTTAAAGCACATCAGTTCGCGGAAGATGCCGGCCCCCTGGCACATCCGGTTCAGCCTGATTCCTATATGGAGATCAGTAACTTTTACACCCTGACTGTGTATGAAAAAGGCTGCGAAGTCGTCCGCATGCAAGCGAACTTGCTGGGGCCTGAGCTGTTCCGCAAGGGCACGGATCTATATTTTGATCGTCACGATGGACAAGCGGCCACGATTGAAGATTTTGTTGCCTGCATGGAAGAAGTCTCTGGCATGGATCTCACCCAGTTCAAACGTTGGTACAAACAAGCCGGCACGCCTGTGCTTGATGTGGAATCCAGCTATGACGCTGACAACAAAGAATTCATTTTGTCCTTTTCCCAAAGTTGTCCACCCACCCCGGAAAGCAAAGACAAAAAACCATTTGTCATCCCTGTGCGCATGGGATTAATCGGAAAAAATGGCGAGCTAGACCTGCACTGTGCACAGGCAGGATTAAAAGGGGATAAAGAAGCCGTGTTGCAGGTTAAAAGCAGCTCTGAGGCATTTGTTTTTGAAAATGTTGATTCCCAACCTGTGCCATCACTGCTGCGTGGATTTTCAGCGCCTGTAAAGCTCAACTACCAGTACAGCAGGGAAGAGCTCGTAGAGCTCATTACCAAGGACAGTGACGGCTTTAATCGCTGGGATGCCATGCAGCGTTTGGTCATTGATGAGATTCATAAGCAACAGACCGATGGAATAGGGCCCGTCTCAGAAGACCTGATTGAAATATTGCACAAACTCATGAATGAGCCCGACATAGACAAGGCAATGCTTGCGCTAATGCTTGTCATGCCTTCGATAGAATACTTGGCCGAGCTTCAAAGCCAGATAGACCTTGATGGCCTTTGGCAGGCAAGAGAAAACGTGCGCCAGGATGTGGCCGACCGACTTCAATCCGATTTCCGCAAGCTATACAAAGACAATCAACGAGGCGATGTGGAATACCAACCATCTGCCGAGCAAATTGCCCAGCGCAGCCTGAAAAACATTGCCCTGAATTACTGGCTGATGAGCGGCGACTCTGAAGCGCTCGTGGCCTCAGAGGCTCAATTCGATCAAGCGGACAATATGACTGATCAATCGGCAGCTCTCGTAAGTCTGGTTAATTCGGAACTAGATGGCGCCGAAGCCAAGGCCGACTTCGCTTTGTCCAGCTTCTACAAGCAGTGGCAAGACCAGCCCCTGGTGGTAAACCAATGGTTCAGCATCCAGTCCGCCTCAACCAAGCCCGGCGGTTTAAAGCGGGTCAAAAACCTTATGGAGCATCCCGCATTTAGCTTGAAAAACCCGAACAAGGCGCGATCTGTTATCGGCGCCTTCTGTAGCTTAAACCCTCGTAACTTCCATTCGAAAGACGGGGCAGGCTATGAATTTATTGCAGATCAGGTTATTGCGCTAAATTTCATTAATCCACAGATTGCGTCACGACTTGTAATCCCGCTAACCAAGTGGAAAAAAATGGACGAAAGCAGGGCTGGCCTGATGAAGTCGCAGCTGCAACGCATTGCCTCTACGGATCAACTTTCGCCAGATGTGCGCGAGGTGGTTTCTAAATCTTTGTAAATACTATGACTGGAACAAATAGGGCAAACTAGCTTCAAATATAACAATCATCGCATGCGAGGCTGTTCATCTATGTTGTTAAAAACGCGAAAATCTTACGATTTGAAAGAATCTGATGTCACGGATGAACGCCTGTTCCAACGTCGCCATTTATTAAAATCCGGGATTTACGGGGGTGGGGCACTCGCAGCAACCAGTTTTATGCCCTTGGCGACCTGGGCCAACATTCGTGAATTTGCCGGACAAATTGGTTCTGCCCAGCAAACCATGTCAGTGGATGAAGAGTTGACCCCATGGGAAGACGTCACTACCTACAACAACTTTTATGAGCTGGGTACAGGTAAGGAAGACCCCAGCGAAAACGCCAGCGCCCTGCGCACCGACCCTTGGGCGGTCACTGTTGAGGGTGAGTGCAGCAAGCCGGGCAAGCTGAATTTAGAAGATATCCTGTCTGCACATGAGTTTGAAGAGCGTATTTATCTTTTACGCTGTGTTGAAGCATGGTCCATGGTTATTCCCTGGATTGGTTTTCCGCTGGCAGATTTGCTAAAGCGCTTTGAGCCCAATTCAAACGCCAAATACGTCGCATTTGAGACCATTTATAAGCGCTCCAGACCCTTGCCCGGCCAGCGACGTCAGGTGCTGGAATGGCCCTATCGAGAGGGCCTGAGAATGGATGAAGCAATGAATCCCCTGGCCTTTATGGCAGTGGGTGTCTATGGAAAACCCTTACCCAACCAAAACGGAGCGCCGTTAAGGCTGGTTGTACCCTGGAAATATGGGTTCAAATCTATTAAGTCCATCGTAAAAATACGTTTCACTGAGGCCCAACCGGAAACATCCTGGAATATGTCAGCAGCTAATGAATACGGTTTTTAC
>JAURLY010000205.1 GCA_030830945.1 Gammaproteobacteria bacterium
TAAGCTGGCGAATAGCTTCCAGGAATGGCTGGGATTCAATGTCACCCACGGTACCGCCAATTTCTACGATGGCAATATCATAGCCAACCCCACCATCAAGAACGCGCCGCTTGATTTCATCGGTTACGTGGGGAATTACCTGAACTGTGCCACCCAGGTAATCGCCTCGTCGCTCTCGGCGCAGAATGGTTTCATACACCTGACCGGTGGTGAAATTATTGCGTTTTGAGGTTTTGCTACGGAGAAAGCGTTCGTAATGTCCCAAATCCAGGTCGGTTTCGGCACCATCTTCTGTGACAAAAACTTCCCCATGCTGAAATGGGCTCATTGTTCCTGGGTCTACATTCAAATAGGGATCCAGTTTTAAAATAGTGACTTCAAGAGAGCGAGACTCAAGAATAGCGCCCAAAGATGCGGCGGCAATCCCTTTACCTAAAGAAGAAACTACTCCACCAGTGACAAAGATATAACGAGTCATGAACTACCTAAATAGGTGTAATAAAGGCGGGAGTTTGATTCCATCTTCGGCATGAAAAAAGGAATAAACCTTCCGCGAGATGGGCGTTCAGTCTACCGGAAAGCACCCCTTCGCTCAATCTTAACCCACCTAAAAATGACATCTATTTGCGTACCCATTCAAATCGATGCTCCGTACAGAAAATGCGATCCCCCACAGCAATTAATTGCCCCCCTTGATAAATCAAGGGGATCCGATCACGAAGCCAGGGTTCTACTGAATATTCTTGCAGTATTTTTTTTAAGGTTTGCGAATGCTTTCGTCCTTCTGGCTTGAGTCTCTCGCCTCCCGATCGAAAACGAACGGTAAAGTCTTCAGGCTCACCTTTAATCAAACTCAGGGTTCCGCCCGCCAGATCCAAAGGCGCCTTACCGTTCCACGGCCGGGCTTGCTCAGGCGCCATATTCTTTTGCGCTGGCAGTAAATACAATCGAGCCTGAAAACGTCTTAGTTCAGTCTTTCCAAGTAAATACAAGGGTTCTGAGTCCGGTTTTGACAAAATAAATTGGGAGAGCGCCTCTTCGGCATTCAATGCTTCGGGGATCATGCCCAGATTAACAAACAAAAATCTTCTCAAGAGCAAGGACTGCTGAGGCGCTGGAAGCATGCCTACTTTTTCGATATCCATACTGCCAATCACATCACTGGCGTTTTCGCCAATATAGTCAACACGCGCCAGCAGTTCATCGGCGAAATCATCTAGCAAGCCAATATCCTGTCGCAAACGTTTGGCGCTTAGGAGTATTGATTTAATTGCATTTGGCCAACGCGATTGCACATATGGAAGAAGCTTATGTCTAATGTAATTGCGATCAAAGGATTGATCTTTATTACTTTCGTCTTCTATCCATTCAATGCCTTGCGCCAGAGCTATTTCTTTCAAGTCTGATTTTGGGTGAGTTATCAGAGGGCGTATAAGCGTGCCTCTGACAAAGTTTCTCTCTGCAGGGATTCCTGCGAGGCCCCGTGCGCCAGAACCCCGAAAGAGGCGAAAAAGGACTGTTTCAGCCTGGTCATCTGCATGATGCCCCAATAACAGCAAGGCCCCTTCCTGCATATGGCTGGAAAATACTTTATTACGGGCATCCCTACCCTCAACTTCGGAAAAACCATTTGGGAAATGAAGTCGCTCGACAACCAGCTGGATTTTGAGTTTTTGTGCCTGATGTTCACAAAACTTTTGCCATTGATCCGCATCAGGACTAATTCCGTGGTTGCAATGAATCGCAACAACCCTATGGTTATCTAGGACATCGCATACGGCATGCAAAAGCAGGCTTGAGTCAAGCCCACCGCTAAAGCCTACATAGACAGGCTTGTTCGTCGTTGGCAGCTGGTTTTCAATCTGCTCAAGCAATTGCGAATAGCTCATCTGGTCACCTAAAAAGTAAGGGATACGGAATCACTACCCAGCAACTGTTTAAGTTTGTGGATCAATTCATCGCTGGGTTCAACATTCCACTGATCCCCCAGGCTTAATTCCCCCCCATAGCCATTGAGGCGATAACGAACTCGTAGAGGGCAGTTGCCTCCAATAAAAGGCATCAAAGCATCACGCAGTTGGTCTATGGTCTCTGGCTCCATAGCTATACCGTCGATATTGAGCGCAAGCCCCTGGGCGCACTTGCGCCTCATATCGTAGAGCGTAACCACTCTCTCTCCTCGCACTCGCAATGACCCATTGTAGTCATCGTGCTCGACCTGCCCCTCAACCAGAACCATGGCATCTTTGACCAAAAACTGACGACACTCTTCGAAAGCATCAGCAAAGAGGGTGACATCAATACGACCGCTGCGATCATCAAGGGAAACAATCGCCATATTATCGCCACGCTTGGTCTTGATAGTGCGAATACCGATAACCAGGCCGCCTAGCCATTGTTTGCTTCGGCTTGCCTTAAGGCTACTGATTTTGTGCTTGCTGAGTGCATAGATTTCATCAGCGTAATCGTCCAAAGGATGGCCAGTTAGGAAAAGTCCAATTGTGTCTTTTTCTTTTTGCAGAACTTCACGGTTGCTCCAGGGGAAGAACTCCACTGGCGTCTGGTAGCAAGCGCCTGCTTTTTGCTTTTCAGCGCCGGCACCACCAAAAAGATCCTCAATGCCCGCGCTGAGATTTTGCGCATTCTGTTCTGCCGTTTTGATGGCTTCTGGCAATAGTGCCAATAACTGTGCACGAGAACTTCCTTTGGTCTCTGACCTGGGGCCTATTTCATCAATGGCACCTGCCAGCACCAAAGCTTCCAAAGAGCGCTTGTTCACTTTACGTAAATCAACACGAGAGCAAAAATCAAAAAGGTCTTTGTAGGGGCCGTCATTTTTTCTATTTTCGATAATGGACTCAATTGCGCCATCACCTAGCCCCTTGATTGCCCCCAGCCCATAGACAATATCGCCTTCATCGTTAACGGAGAAGCCCAGCTGCCCAGCATTAACATTTGGGGGGGTCAGGTTTAACCCCATGGAATTACATTCATCCACAAAGGTAACAATCTTGTCTGTATTCTGCATATCGGCAGACATTACCGCGGCCATAAACTCGGCTGGGTAGTGGGCTTTTAACCAGGCCGTCTGGTAGGCAACCAGTGCATATGCCGCGGAGTGCGATTTATTGAAACCATAGCCAGCAAATTTCTCCATTAGGTCAAACAGGTTTGATGCCAGGTCAGCATCGATGCCACGTCCCTGGGCCCCCTCCATAAAGATTTCCCGCTGTTTAGCCATCTCTTCGGCTTTTTTCTTGCCCATGGCACGACGTAACAAATCAGCTCCGCCCAGCGTGTAGTTTCCGATTATCTGGGCAATTTGCATCACCTGCTCTTGGTACAAAATGATGCCGTAAGTAGGCTCTAGAACCGGTTTTAATTCTTCGTGCTGATACTTGGGATGAGGATAAGCGACTTGCTCGCGACCATGCTTGCGATTGATAAAGTCATCTACCATGCCCGATTGCAGCGGGCCAGGCCTAAACAGGGCTACTAAAGCGATGATGTCTTCGAAACAACTTGGCAGCTGCCGTCTAATCAGGTCTTTCATCCCACGAGATTCCAGCTGGAATACTGCAGTGGTCTCTGCCCTCTGCAACATTTCAAACGTCGTCTTATCTTCCAGATCGATGCGATCAATATTTATCGGTTGAAGCGCTTCTTTTTCGCGTCTCTCGTTGACCATTTTTACCGCCCAGTCAATGATCGTCAGGGTACGCAAGCCTAAAAAGTCGAATTTAACCAGCCCGACAGATTCCACATCATCCTTGTCGTACTGGGTGACCAAACCTTCTCCTCTTTCATCGCAATACAAAGGGGCAAAATCAGTTAGCTTGGTCGGCGCAATAACCACGCCACCAGCGTGTTTTCCGCAGTTTCTGGCTATACCTTCCAGCTGAAGCGCCATATCCCAAATCTCCTGAGCCTCACCGTCTTCCTCCAGAAACTTGCGTACCTGCTCTTCCTGCTCAAATGCCTTTTGCAGTGTCATCCCGACTTCGAATGGAATCATTTTGGATAATCTATCCGCGAGCCCATAAGACTTACCCTGGACCCTTGCCACATCACGAACTACTGCTTTAGCAGCCATTGTCCCGAATGTAACAATCTGGGAAACCGCCATTCGACCATAGGTTTCGGCAACATACTCAATGACGCGATCACGATTATCCATGCAGAAATCGATATCAAAATCGGGCATGGATACCCGCTCGGGATTTAGGAACCGTTCAAAAAGCAGGTCGTATTCAAGTGGATCCAGATCTGTAATTAACAGTGAGTATGCGACAACAGAACCGGCGCCGGAGCCTCGCCCCGGCCCAACTGGGATTTGGTGCTCTTTGGCCCACTGGATAAAATCCATCACAATCAGGAAATATCCCGGAAAACCCATCTGGATAATGATGTCCAACTCAAAATTCAATCGATCTACATACGCCTGCCGCCTTTCTTCATAGTCTGGCCCGGCCTTATCCAGAATAATTTCCAGACGCTTTTCCAGTCCTTCATGGGAAATTTTTCGAAAAAATTCGGCCTCGGTCATGCCTTCGGGTATAGGGTATTCGGGTAAGAAGTAACTTCCCAAACCGAGCTCTACATTACAACGCTGGGCAATACGTACGGTATTTTCAATCGCCTCGGGAATATCTGAAAACAGCTCGATCATTTCCTCTGGGGAACGCAAATATTGTTTTTCGGAATATTTCCTGACTCTGGCCGGATTTGTCAGTGATTCGCCATCATGAATACAAACCCGAGCTTCATGCGCCTCGAACTCTTGTTCTGTTAAAAACCGAACATCGTTGGTAGCAACCAGGGGGCAACCCTTTTGGCTGGCCATCTTTACCGCAGCTTCAATGTATTCATTTTCATCTGGACGACCGGTGCGCTGGAGCTCTAGATAGAACCGCCCCGGATAGAGCTGCATCCAGGATTGGAGACAACTATTTGCTTGTTCTTCCTTGCCTTTGGTAAGCCACTGCCCTATTTCGCCACTGGTGGCCCCTGATAGACAAATAACGGACTCTGACAGCTTTTCGAGCCAGGATCGCTGTATCAGAGTTTTTCCCGTTTCCTGGCCATGAAGATACGCGCGAGAAATTAATTCAATGATATTTTTATAGCCTTGGTCATTCATGGCCAAGAGTGACATTGAGGCAGTGTAGCCTTCACCCAAATCCAGCAAGAAATCACTGCCAATTATGGGTTTAATACCTTCTGCCCTCGCGGCTTTATAGAATTTAACAACGGCAAAGAGGTTAGTTTGATCTGTCAGGGCAACCGCAGGCATTCCCTGTTCTTTGCATGCAGCAACCAAGGGTTTTATCCGAAGAATACTATCGACAAGCGAGTACTCAGATCGCAGGTTGAGATGAACAAACTGGCTCAAGCTAGATTCCTTAAAGAGACAAATTTAGTGTTGCCATTATCCAAAAAGCGATGCCTGCTGAACAGGCGCAAAACTTCTTCGGTGAATTTCTGTTGGCCCATGGACGCGAAGTTTTTCCATGTGTAATTTAGTGGGGTATCCCTTGTGTCGATCAAAACCATACTGCGGATATTGTTGGTGAAATTCCAGCATTTGCTGATCCCGAAATACCTTGGCCAATATTGAAGCGGCAGAAATAGCCGGCTCAAGCGCATCCCCCCCAACAATTGCACGACATTCAATTTGAACCTCAGGGTTGCGGTTTCCATCGACCAAAACGAGCTCTGGTAACTCACTGAGTGATTCAACGGCTCGTTTCATCGCAAGCATGGAGGCCTGAAGAATATTGAGCTTATCTATCTCAGCCACACTGGCTTCGGCAATACTCCAGGAAAGTGCGTTTGTTTGTATCTCCCAAAATAAGCGCCGACGGTTCTTTTCACTGAGTTTTTTTGAGTCATTTAACCCCTCAATTGGTTTAGAGGGATCCAGGATGACAGCAGCAGCAACCACAGAGCCTGCCAGGGGACCTCTTCCGGCCTCATCAACTCCGGCAACCAGTGTCATCGACTACACAGCTCCAGTATCGCTAAAGCAGCCGCGTCACTGGCATCATGTTTAAGTTTTTTGTGTAACAGAACGAATTTTTTAATCATATGTTCACGGATGACATCATTCAAAATATGCTGTAAGTCAGTTACTAGCTGCTCTACGTTGCATTCTGCTTGAAGACGCTCCTCGACCAATTTTTCCCCGGCAACCAGATTCGCCAGCGATATATGTTCACATTGAACCATACGACTACCTATAAACCAGGAAAGCCTATCGGTTTTGTATGCGACAACCATTGGGCACTTCATTAAGAGCGCTTCCAGGGTAGCTGTTCCCGACGCGACCAAAGCGGCATTTGAACGGGCCAGTATTTCCCTTGTTTTGCCTCGAACAACATGAATATGCTCCTTGCCTTTAACAATCTCATCCAGTCGTTGATGGGCTTTTTCGTGTGCAGCTGGAATTAAAAAATTCAAATTTTCCTGATTGAGAAGTAGGCGTTCGGCAACTTCCAGAAACACGGGGGCAATCTTTTCAATCTCACTGCCTCGGCTTCCAGGCAACAACGCTATATTGGTTCTCTCAGGCCGACAGATACTGTCCAGTTCCAGGTCAGGAGCCGGATGAATTTCTATGGGTATTTCATCCGCCATGGGGTGACCAACAAATTTTGCTTGAACTGATTCTCGGTGATAGAAGTCTGCCTCGAAGGGCAAAAGACAAAGCATGAGATCCACGGCTTTTCGAATGCCTTTCACTCTACCTTGTCGCCAAGCCCAAACAGATGGACTGACATAGTGCACAGTATAAATGCCAGCTTTTTTCAAAGGCAGTTCGATTCGATGATTGAACTCAGGAGAATCAATACCAATGAAGACATCTGGAGGATTGTTAAGAAAACGCTCTACCAATTGTTTTTTAATTGCTAATAAAGCAGGTAGCCGCTTTAAAGGTTCGACAAAGCCCATCACCGAAAGCGTTTCCATCGGGAAAAATGACTGAAACCCTTTTGCGATCATGCGATCGCCACCTACGCCCTCAAATGAGGCCTCAGGGCATAACTTTCTAATGGAGTCGATAAGGGCAGCACCCAGAAGGTCGCCGGAAGATTCACCTGCGACTATGGCTACTCGCATGATTCAGGTAGTTACCGCACTATATTGCGCTTGGCGTGGGCAACCGACTCGTACAAAACTTTCACGTGCTCGTTAGTTTCAGCCAGCTTTTTCAACTCAGCAGTCGCATCAGCCAATGAAAGTTTTTTCTTGTAAAGGGTTTTGAATCCTGTCTGAATTGCCTTGATATCTTCCGAAGCAAAACCACGACGTTTCAATCCCTCTGCATTGATTACTCGGGGAACAGCTGGTGCACCCTGAACCGTAACGAAAGCGGGCACATCCTGAAAGACAGCAGAATAACCTGCCACAAATGCATGAGGACCGATATGACAATACTGATGTACTGCGGAAAAGCCTGAAACAATGACCCAATCGGACAAATGAACGTGCCCTGCCAGTCCAGAGCTGTTGGACATGATGCAATGATTGCCTACAAAACAGTCGTGGCCAACATGGGCATAGCACATAATCAGATTGTTATCGCCTATGACTGTTTTTCCAGCATCCTGAACCGTACCCCGGTGTACTGAAGAATATTCCCGGAAGGTGTTGTTATCCCCAATAATTAATTCAGTCGGCTCACCTTTGTATTTAAGGTCAGGAGTGTCTTCACCGATAGTGCAAAAGTGAAAAAACCGATTATTTTTTCCAATCCTGGTTGGCCCTTTAAAGATATTATTTGGGCCAATAACAGTCCCTTCGTCAATAGTGACGTCCGGACCAATAATGGTAAAAGGCCCGACACTGACAGTCTCGTGCAGCTGTGCTGATGGATCAATAATTGCCTGCGGATGAATCAAGATTCGTTCCCTATATCAGGCTTCAACGATTGCGCAGGTTAACATGCCCGATATGGCCAAATCCCCGTCTACTGATGCCTTAACATCGAACTTCCAGATATGACGTTTACGGGTAATCACTTTTGATTCCAGGGTAAGCTTGTCCCCTGGAACTACCTTGCGTTTAAACCTAACATTATCTATACCGGCAAAAAGATACAGATAACCATCATCTGGGGTCTGATCCATTGTACGAAAACCCAAAATACCAGAGGCCTGAGCCAGTGCTTCGATAATTACAACACCAGGCAGGATGGGCGCGTTGGGGAAATGCCCCTGAAATAACTCTTCGTTATAGGTGACGTTTTTATAGGCACGAATAGAATCGTCTAGCACCAATTCCTCGACGCGGTCGACGAGCAGCATGGGATAACGATGAGGAAGATATTTTTGTATTTCGAGAATATCCATCATGGGGTGGATCCAGACCTATTTTTTCTTTTCTAGTAATTTTTCAAGTTCATTTATCCGACGGTACAATTCGTCGAGCTGGTTAAAACGTGCAGCGTTCTTACGCCACGTTTTCGCTTCAGTTGTTCCGGTGCCAGAGGCGTAAATACCAGGCTTATTGATCGATTTGGTAATTCTTGATTGACCAAGAGCATGCACATCATCGCCGATCTCAAGATGTCCTGCTATACCTACCTGTCCGCCAAAAGAACATCGCTGACCGATTTTAGTACTTCCAGCCATTCCAACCTGCCCGGCGATCGCAGTATGGCTGCCAATTTCACAGTTATGGGCTACATGTACCAGGTTATCTATCTTGGCACCTGAATGAATCCTGGTATCGCCAAGGGCACCGCGATCAATACTGGTATTAGAACCAATTTCGACATCATCGCCAACAATTACCGAACCTAATTGATGAATTTTCACGTACCCGTTTTTTGTCGGGGCGAATCCAAAGCCATCAGAACCGATAACGGCGCCGGAGTGAATAACACAATCTTTGCCTATCACCACATCGTGATAAATACTTACGTTGGGATAAAGCATGGTTCCAGAACCAATACGCGCTCTCGCGCCAATAACTGAACACGCCGATATCACTGCATTATCAGCTATGACCACATTATCCTGAACAACTGCATTGGCGCCGATATAAACACCCTCACCTATTTGGGCAGTCTCAGCCACAAAAGAACTTGGGTGAACTTCTGCAACCGGCCGGGGCTCGGCAAACTTGGCCGAAAGTTGCGCATAGGCAAGGTATGGATTCTTTACCACCAATAAAGGTATTTGAAATGAATCCACCAAATCCGCAGAAACAATCAAAGCCGCAGCCTTGGAGTTTTGTGCGGCACTTATATATTTGGTAGATGAGACAAACGATATTTGATCAAACATCGCTGATTCTGGATCAGCAATGCCGGAAATAGGAATATCATCCAAACCTGGAACACTGGAAGCAGAGACTAGCTCTGCTTCCAGGTATTCGGCGATTTCTATGAGCCGATAGCTCATATAGAACCCTTACTGGCTATTTAGTTTAGCCGCCAGCTGAGAGGTAACATTATGCTCTTCAGTGGCATGGTAGACACCACTTTCCTGAAGAAGAAGCGTAATTTCCATTTCGTCAACCAGTGCTTGCAATGCGGTCAGTGCTCTTTGGTTCATTGCCTGATTTATTTGACGAACAACAGCTTCACGTTCTGACTGAATTTTCTGATTGTTTAGCTGCAAATCTGCTGTCAAAAACTGTCGCTGTTTGTTGTATTCCGAAAGCTGCGCCTGTGTCCAGCTATTGCCATTGGCCTGGGCGTCGTTATCGAGCGCTTGTACATCAGCTA
>JAURLY010000206.1 GCA_030830945.1 Gammaproteobacteria bacterium
AGGCAATCGTTTGAGCCGTACTGAGTCACTGACGTTGCCTCCTATGGCCCAGATTTCTTCAGCGGATTCGTCCAGCTTCACCACAATGTCACAATGAGTTCGGGCACCCTGCTGCAGGTGGGCACGTCGATCATCCAGGGTGAAATACTCGGGTCGGCTGCCGCGACAGAGCATATCTCCAACCGCCAAAGGTGCATCGCCAATATCGTAGGCAATATAAGCCGAATCTGGTGCTTGGCCATCACGAGCCAATATAGCCTGATCTATATAGTCGTGGTGAGCGATGGAACGCTGGAATTGATCCATTTCATCGAGACCACTTTCGCACATTACCCAGGAAATAAACGCCGCAGACCAGTGGTCGCGCCAATCTGAACGATAGCCCCAGGGGCCATTCCAGGTTTGGTTTTGTCGCTCAAGCATCCAGCGACCATCCGGCGTCGCAGACCAATAGCCCCCGACGGTTGTCGCCACTGGCAGCAAGTCATCATCTGAGCGCTGGTTGAGATCGTCGGCAAGCAAATCAGGTCCAAAGCGACGACGCCAACGATTATCTCGCTCGACCGTTTGGTCGATCACGCTAAAACCAAAGAACGCCCATTCCTGAATGGCGGTATTGACGATTCGGCGTCGCAAATCAGTCGCGGGCATGCTTCGGCAACTTGTTTCTTCAATGCGCAAATCCCCGGGCTGGCCGCTAACACGCAATGAGGGTGGCCGGACATCCAAAACATCCACTGGCAGGCGATCCAGCCATACCTGCGCGTGGCCGCTAACAGCAACTGCCATTAGCAGGAAAAACCCTGTCACTTTCGTTCGCCAACCTGGAGTCATGCTTTTTACCGAGATTTATTAAGCGGTATTGAATCTGAACCCGCACACCAGAACAACCAATCTATATTTCGGTTTGGTAAGCAAAGTGGATCACTCCTGCACTAAGTTTCGCCTTGTTTTGTTCTTTCCATGAGCTAAAATGCCGCCACCCTTAGGGGAGTAGTCTTCTCGATCTAGCGAGAGAGCTCGTCAACATACTTGGGCCCTCAATGGCCTATGGCGAGTTCGTACCGAATATTCCGGTATTGGCAAGACCTAAGGCAAAGAGCGGTCCCGTTGGTGGGAGGTCGTTTTTTGCCTTTTGTCTGCAACATCCCACCGAGGAATCTTAATGGACGCATTTCTTACTTCGACTTTCACTGTTGCTATTGCAGAAATTGGCGATAAAACCCAGCTGCTGTCCCTGTTTTTGGCGGCCCGGTTTCGCAACAAATGGGCCATCATTCTCGGCATACTCGTCGCCACCCTGATAAACCATGGAGCTTCTGCATGGCTGGGCGGCTGGATCGCGCAATATCTGCAAAGCACAATCGGGCAGTGGCTAATCGGTCTTAGTTTTATTGCCCTGGGGATTTGGCTGCTGAAACCAGACGAAGATGAAAGTCAGGATTCTTCCTTGGCCAAATATGGTGCCTTTGCCGCTTCAACTGTTTTATTTTTTCTTGCCGAGATTGGCGACAAAACCCAGGTAGCCACTGTGCTTTTAGGCGCACAGTTCGACTCAATCATACTGGTAACCCTGGGTACCACGCTGGGAATGCTGGCCGCCAATGTGCCCGTGGTTTATGCCGGCGAGTACCTAATGGCCAAAATACCGCTAAAGGCGACGCGCATCGCAGCGGCGCTGGCTTTTTCCCTGGTGGGCATATTTCAAATAGTTCGGGCTGGCCTCTAATTCGACTCCATCTCACAATTGGGAAACTCATTTTCAATAAAAAAAGTACCTGAACGCATTTTTTACTTGCCTTCTGCGAGTGACTCAAGAGAATAAACAACCTGATTTTTCACCGCACCGGAGTAACAGATGGGACGCGCTTTTCAAAACCGTAAAGATTCAATGGCCAAGACGGCCGCAGCGAAAACCAAGGTCTACAGTAAATACGGTCGAGAGATATATGTGGTCGCCAAATCGGGCGGCGCTGACCCTGCGGGCAATCTAAGCTTGCGCAGCTTGCTGGATCGCGCCAAGAAAGATCAGGTGCCTTCCCACGTCATCGAGAAAGCACTCGATAAGGCCCAGGGGGCTGGCGGTGAAGATTTTGAAGTAGCGCGCTACGAGGGCTTCGGCCCCGGCGGTTGCATGGTGATTGTCGACTGCCTTACCGATAACCCTACCCGCACGTTCAACGACGTCCGCCTGTGTTTTAACAAAGGTGGCGGCAAGTTGGGAACACAGGGCAACTGTATGCACAGCTTTGATCACTGCGCGATTTTCCGCTTTGAAGGCAGTGACGATGAAGCAGTGCTGGAAGCGCTGATGATGGCCGATGTGGATGTCACAGACATTGAAAGCGAAGACGGTGTAATTACTGTGTTCACTCCCAACACAGAATACGGCAAAGCCAAAACCGCATTAACCGAAGAGCTTGGCGATGACCAGGACTTCGACACGGATGAGATCCAGTTTGTACCGCAATCAACCAGCCCCGTAGTGGGTGAGGACATTGAACAGTTCCAGATGTTTATGGATATGCTGGAAGATCTTGACGATGTGCAGCGCGTCTTTCATAACGCAGAACTTGAATAACGCCAAGTCAGCCGAAAGGCTTCTCTCGTGGACGAAGTAGTAAGGGAGCGGTAAGCTCCCTTTTTTATGCACAATAATAAGACCTAGATATGCAGATTCGAATCCTGACTCAGTCATTTATCTTTGGCGTTTCCCTCAGCATGAGCAGCATCCTTATGGCACAAAGCACACCATTGTCAGAACTGGAAAAATCACCTTCCGTTACGCTGACCAACGGACAAATCTCGGCCAAAATTTATTTGCCCGATGAGGATCAGGGATTTTATCGCGGTGCTCGTTTCGACTGGGCAGGCATGATTGGCAGCCTGACTTATGCTGGTCACGATTTTTACCCACCCTGGTTCGAGGCTATGTCGCCCGACGTTCACGACCTTGAAAACGAGGGTGGATTTGTCACCGCCTCACCGCAAACCGCAGCGGTCGGACCCGTCGAGGAATTTAACGCCAATGGCGGCGCACTGGGCTATGCCGAGGCGAGCCCGGGTGATACCTTTATCAAAATCGGGGTCGGTGTACTGAGAAAACTGGACGATTCCAGATATCGCTTTACCGTGGGCTACCCTCTGGTGGATGCCGGCGAACGAATCAATATTGTGCGCGGCAACCAGATTGAGTTCCTGCATCGTGTGCAAGACGCTGAATCCGGCTACGGCTATGAGTACATTAAAACCCTGAGACTTGAACCCAATCAGCCTGTAATGGTGATTGAGCACGCCCTGCTAAACACCGGTAGCAAGCAAATCGACACCGAAGTCTACAATCATAACTTTTTGAATATTGACGACTCCGGTTCATCTGCTGGCCTTACTCTGAGCGTCCCTTATTCCCTGGATAGCACAGAACGCCCCGACCCCGCATTGGCGACCGTAGAGGAAAACTCATTGACGTATTTGGGCAAGCCACCAGCTGGCGAGAGCGTGCGCATGAACCTGTCAGGCTTTGGAGACAGCCCGAAAGATTTTGACTTCCGCACTTATCATCAGGATCTGGGGGCAGGCGTTCGGATCACCGGCGATCAACCGCTGAGCCAGGCTGTATTGTGGTCAGTTGCTCCAGTGATGTCGGTAGAACCCTTTGTCGCCATGTCTATTGCACCGGGACAGAGTCACAACTGGTCCTATCGCTATGAATTCGAGACTAAACAGTGAAAATATTCAGAACATTCCGGGTTCGAGTAAGATAATTCGCATCCAGGATAAATATGCGGTTTATATTTTCGATACCTAATCTATTTTATTAAACCCAAAATATCCTATGAAACTTATAAAAATCACAACGAAAAGGACTCGTGCAATAACCCCTTATTGCACGCTTTTGGCCACACTGTTTTATCTGGCGACCTTACTTTCTCCCCAGCTAGTAGCCCAGGTTCAAAACACCTCCGAGGTTTACCAGTCGGCTGACCGGCCACGAGCACTGGCCTTGATTGGAGACCGCTATCATTCGCCGGTCCACGTGCGCAATGGCCTGATGGGGCCACTGGCGCTTGAGAACATACCCGTGGTTTACATCGAAAACCATGAGGCTCTGACTGCTGAAGTACTGAAAGAATTTGATCTGCTGATCTTTCTAAAAGACGGCAATATCTGGCCCAATGGTTATGAGTCAGGCACGCAAGTAAAGTGGATGACGGAAGCGCAGCAACAAGCGATCTTCGACTTTGTTCGTAATGGCGGTGGATTTCTGGCCTTGCATAACTCGCATGGACTTTACCCGCCAGACGGACCCTACTACGAGCTTTTCGGGGGAGACTATGGAGGTCACCCACCTCCAGAAGAATTTATGATCCGGATAGAGGACAAAGACCACCCTATCACGGCTGGTGTTGAGGACTTCAGAACCTTCGACGAGCAGCATTTGAGCAAATTTTATCTGGATCGAGAGCATTTGCTGATGCGAAATATCTCAGATGGAAATGTATCCGCACCGGCAGGTTGGTGGCGAGAATTAGGAGAGGGTCGATTTTGCTACCTCGCACCCGGACATACACCGGAAGCACTGGGTCACCCTATGATGCAACGGCTGATTCGCAATTCAGTAAGATGGCTCACCCGGCAGACAGATGACCAGTAAATATGCCCATTTTTCACGTCGATACTTTTGCAAGCTTCTGGCGGCTGGCGCAGCAGCCATGGCAACCTTCCCGCTAATGGCAAAGAATAGAATGGATAAGCAATACGCATACGTTGGAAGCTATACAGGATACGAGCCCGGGCAGCTTCCCTGGGTTGGCTCGGAACAACCCGGAGAAGGGATCAGCTGCTTTTTATTTAACAGTTCCGATGGTTCACTTTCTCCCACGGGTAAGCTGACCAAACAGGACTCACCGACCTGGCTGGAGATTCATCCCAACGGTCGATTTCTGGTTGCTACCCACGAACTGTCTCATCACACCGGGGTGGCCGAAGGAGTCGGGTTTGTGACCTCCTACAAAATTCTGCCTGATGGTGATCTGGAGAAAATAACCACCCAATCTACCGGTGGTCTAGGCAATACCAGTGCCACCTTTGACCGGACAGGTCGTTTCTTGCTTGTGACCAGGTATTGGGAGAGCGGCGTCTCGGTGCTTCCATTTGCCCCAGACAATGGAGAAATCAGCGATGTCACAGCCAAGCTTGTTCATACAGGCTCCGGGCCAGATCCCATTCGCCAGTCAATACCTCATCCCCACGGTTTTCTGGGGGATCCTCAAACTGACATGGTATACGCTACAGACTTGGGAACCGATAAGGTGCACCAGTATCTGCTGGATACCAAGACTGGAACACTGGCACCGCAAGGTGAACTGGAACTGGCCCCGGGGAGTGGACCACGTGGTATGAAATTCCATCCGTTGTTAAGGATTGCGTATGTGAATTGCGAACTAAATGGCACGGTTGAGGTGTGCTCGATTGACGACAAAAAAGGACTGAAGCCATTACAAACAGTATTTTGCTACCCGGAAGACTTCGAACCACGGGGCCACCCGGAAAACCTGGGCAGGGGTGAGTTTTGGGGAGCTGAAGGCTGCTTGTCGGCCGATGGATCTTATTACTACTACATATGCCGGGTTCACCAGAGCATTGCCGTGTTCAAGGTAAATTCCGACGGAACACTGACTTTTTCAAGCCGAAGCGCGCTCGCGGCCAAATCAAATGCCCGCAATCTCACCATTGATCCCAGCGGCAAGTATATTCTGGTAGCGAGTCAAGACGCTGACCGTGTCGAATGTTTCCGCATTGATCCTGAAAATGGTGCACTCGAGCTAACTGACAGTCAGCATGCACCATGTGCCGCCGATGTTGCTGTCATTTGATAGCAATCGTTATTGTCTCCCTGAATTCGCCTCTGAAGGTTTTATTCCCGTCTTCAATTTTCAGCTTGAACTAAAGAAACCAGGAATTAGGCCAGACTCTCTTTCAGTGACATACAAATATCACCCAATATAAATCTTTCAGTTCACCGGTAGGCTAATTTTAGGCGCATAATGCGCCCCCCATTAAACAGAGCCAGTATCGACATGAATCAGCCCGCTATCCAAGTGGCTAACCACAAATGGCGCAGACAAATTAGCGCTGCAAGAATTGCCTGGCGCAAATTGACTGAGGAAGAACTGCTGGCATCTGAAGGAAAGGCAGATAATCTGATCGCACTGCTACAAGAGCGTTACGCCCTGAGCCAGGGAGAAGCCGCGCGGAAGGTCACCAATTTTATGGCCAGACGTGATTATTAGTTAGTCATCAAGCCCACTGTTTCTGGCAGCGCTTATGCCCAACGTCCTCAAGGCTGAATTTTAATTACCTCACCATAAGAACCGGTAGCGATTTTAACGCCATCGTCGGTGACCAGCTTGATCTGCAGTTGGCCGATCTCTACCGGGTAATTCCCCTCTGTTTTATCGGCCGATATTTCGACGGTATCGCCAGAGGTAGATGCCGTAAATTCAATAAGTGCATATTCACCGTTCTGGTAGCCATAACCCTCACCGGCGTCATGATAGAGCTGGCCCTGGGCATTACCATCGGCGTCGAGAGAGACGAACAGGGTGAGCTCATTCAGTGAGTAATCGTCCGTGCTCTGAATGATTTTACCTGCGGGAACAATGGCCCCGTCACGAATTCTCAAATCTGGCTGGAACTCATCACGAAGACTGTTTTCGCCAACCAGTGATAGAACTCGCCATGAGCCTTCCGGCATGGACGGTTTGTCGGCCCACTTAGGTACCACCAACAGGTCAGGTCCAAACAGGAACGTACGATCTTCTCCGCGCAAGGATGTGTCGGTGATGTCGGTAAAAAAGGTGGGCTGCATCACCGGGACGCCGGTTTTTGACGCCTGGTAAAACTGGGTATAGAGGTAAGGCATCAAACGGTAGCGACGCTCAAGGGCGATACGACTGGCCCTTTCTACTTCCCGACCAAAAACCCAGGGTTCCTGATCATCGCTTTCAATTGCCGAGTGGGCACGAGCAAATGGATAGAACGCACCAATGGCCATCCAGTGCCCAAACAATTCCGGTGAGGCATTGCCGATAAAGCCACCAATATCCGGGCCGTTAAAGGGCTGACCAGACAAGCCCAAATTTAGCGACATAGGCACGGAAAGTCGAAGATGTTCCCATGTGGAGTTGTTGTCACCCGTCCAGGTAGCGGCATATCGTTGGCCACCTATATAGTTGGCGCGGGTCAACACAAAAGGTCGTTTATTGGGATTGGCGTCGGAAATACCCTGCCGTGACGCCTTGACCATCAGCATGCCATAAACATTGTGATAGCGAAGGTGGCTGTCTGCGGGCAGGGGCTTGCCATTGGGTGTTAATCTGAGACCTCCTGCGTGGACATTATCCTCAGGGACAGAGCCATCGGGGCCGGTAAAGTCGGCCGGCTCGTTCATGTCGTTCCACACGCCATCGATGTCCTGCGCCATAAAGTCCTGATAGAGCTCGCTCCACCATTCAGCGGTTTTTTGCTGGGTGTAATCCGGGAACACCGTGGGACCGGGCCAGACTTCACCTTCATATACCTCGCCTTTGGCGTCTTTCATCCAGACATCCAACTCTGTGCCAGAGTCATAAACAGAATAGCCTTCATCGATACCCACACCGGGGTCAATCATCCAGATTCCTTTCATTTTATTTTGGTGAAGGTAGGCGTTCATACCTTTAGGGTCTGGGTACATTTCGCTATCAAAAGTGAACACCTTAAAGTCGTCCATGTAATCGATATCAAACCAAAGGACATCGATAGGTAATTTCTTATTGCGGTAGGTATCTACAATTTCCTTTGCTCGGCTCTCGGGAACATAGGAATAACGCGATTGCTGAAAGCCGAGGCTCCAACGAGGAGGTAGCGGCATTTTTCCGGTCAGGTCACCGAGGGTTGCAAGCACCTCTTGCGGGGTCTCACCTTCAATAACCAGCACACGAAATGCGGGGCCTTCGGAGCTAAAGGTAATGTCGTCGCTCATGCTGAGCGTCTGCTTCCAGGTATTGTCTGCGAGAACGCCATAAGCGCTCCCGTCTGGTCGCACTGCCAATACCCAGGGATGCGATTGGTAAAGCTTGGCGCCGTCATCCCGACCGTAGCCATAGTTGTCGGTATTCCAGAGGATCTGGCTGCCGCCTTTGCGCAATAAACGGCTTAGGGCTTCGCCGCCACCGTATAGATTAGTGCTGCTGTCTACTTTAACCTGCGCCAAAGATTGGCCAAAGGCGGAGGAAAACTCAACATGGGTCTGCCAGTCATCGGGCAGCGCGCCCATTTCCTCAGGTTCTTCCAGTAAGGCAAAAGATGGCAGGTTTGCTTCGGCGTCGAAGTCATCTGGATAGAATATGGCGACGTTATCCTGAATTAAAGCTGCTCTTTCTGCTGCTGCCCCCAAAGGCACCATGCAAAGTAGTAGAAATATACCTTTCCAATGGGCGCCCGGCAGGCGCGAGTCTGTTTTTATTTTCATATCACTCGCCTCAACAAAAAGTTTTAGTTATTTGCTCACACACAAATAGATTCTCTCCCCCGAGAGTTACACAGAGTCTATAGAAAGACTGAGAACCCGGCTAATTTGGGCCAAGCCGAGACCCGATTCCTGCATCCACTGATTGTAGGCTTGCTGTACATTTTGCATGGCCGCCTTACCCGTGGGAAATTTATCAATCACACCAGCATCAATCAGGGCCGCTGTACCGTCCCTGCTGAGAACGAATCCCGATTTTCCCAGACGTCTTAAAACATATTGCGGGGTTAAACCACCCAGGCGTGAGCCGCGTTTTTTAAGCAACGCGAGCAGGCCGATGTAATCAGCATCTGGCCAGTCCCCCACCATCTTGCCAAAAGAACCATATTTGCTGGATAGCTCGAAAATCATGGCGGCGTTGTCTCTCACGGTAGTTATTTTTTGCCGGTTCCTGACGATGCGCTCATCACTGCACAACCGATCGATGTCTTCTTCTGACATATAGGCACATCGCATGATGTTGAATTTCCAGAAGCCGGACTCAAAGCCATCCCATTTATGTTCAATGATTTTCCAGACAAAACCGGCATTGAACACGCCACGGGTAATCTCAGCCAAAAAGCGATCATCGGGGATCTTTTCCAGTTCTGCCGGTGTTTTCATATCGAGCTGAATCATTTTTTCCAATTCTTTTTCCCCGCCCTTGCGTTTGGCGGCACGGTCATAGATTTCAGCAAACGATTTCAAACTGGCACCCTCGGTATCAAAGCATTCGAAGTTTATAGCGTTACATAAAGCAGGTCACCGAGTTACCCGGAAGGATGTTTGATTTTTCCTGAATCCAGAAAGCCATCTGGCTCGTCAAATAAACAACCCCAACAAACATGGAGAAATCCCGGATGAAAAACCTAACAAATATATTTTTAAGCTTTGTACTTACGTTTGCCGCAATTCAAGCCCTTGGCCAAGACGCGGAATCCAATAAAGAGTTCCAGAATGAGCTAACAGAAAACTTGAGTGCAGACACCAGCTATGGCTACGACAATCCTCTTAAAGAAAGTGGTAATTCTGCCTCTGGATGCTGGTCAGATTATCTTCGCCAGCTATATCTGGAGGATGCAGCGTCTTATGGTGCAGACCTCTTAGCCGCCAGCAAATCAGAGTAATCCCCTCCTGAAAACTCGCGCTGTCCCGTTTTGGGCAGCGCTTTTTTTTGCGACATAGATCATGACAGCATTAAACCTAAAAAATATTTGCCCAACACCATGCAATCAACACAAGATGTGACTTTTACTGCAGTGGTATTTCCACCAAAAATATTTTTAATTTTTCTGAATCCAGATTGGATGCTGTCTCGTCAAATTAATAACCCTAACAAAATTGGAGACTATCCAAATGAAACACCTAGTAAATCTAATACTCTGTATGAGCCTGATTTTCGGCGCCAGCGCTGTCCTGGCACAGGATCCTGGTTCAAGTTATATCCCGGCTGATGTCGCCGCTGAATTAAGCAAAGGCGGTATTCACATAAATCCAGGTAAAACAGACCCGGTCGCCATAATCGCCATCCTGTCGGTTTTCGGAACCCCGGTATTCATTACAGGGATTATCGTGATGGGCTGGTACAAACGCCAAAAACGTCGACTGTCATTAATGGAAAAGATTGTCGAAAGCGGACAACCTATTCCCGAGCAACTGCTAACCAACGCCATGGATGAAGGAAAACCCGGAAACAGTTTAAGAAAAGGTGTCACCTCTTTGGGTGTCGGTGCTGGCCTGATTATTTTCGGCTTCTTTGTCGCTGATGTATTAATGGCAATCGGGGCAATTCCGGTGTGCATTGGACTAGCTCACTTGCTGCTCTGGAAACTGGTAGACAGGCCCTCTGATGAGCCGACTTCTTACTAGTTAAACAATAACTGTAAGCTAAAGTCGAATACCAAATGGTCTCTGACAAGAGTCTGGTCGAACGCGTGCTGGTCCACAGGGAGCGGCACGCGTTTGATCAGTTGATCAAGCGTCATCAATCCATGTTGCGCTATTCTCTTCGTCAATGGACCGGCTGGGATCTGGCACTGGCCGATGACCTGGCCCAGGAAACGTTCCTGCGAGCTTACCAGGCCCTGGCAAAATTTCGTTTTGATTCCTCTTTTACTACCTGGCTGTATCGCATTGCTTATCGAATTTTTCTCGATCATCAGAAAAGCGCATCTACTCGAAATCTGGAGTATGTTGGCGATGCCTGGCAGGAAGAAATGGAGCAGTCCGGACAAAGTGGCCAGGAAGATCTTCACCGGGATCTCGCAAGAGCGATGCAAACACTATCACCCGACCAACGTGCGGCCATTCACTTGCTCTTACACCGCCAATATTCGCATCAGGAAATTTCCGATATCATGGAAATTCCGCTTGGCACCGTTAAAACTCACATTAATCGAGGTCGACAGTTACTGGCTGACGCTCTTGAAGACTGGCGCGGAGAATAGATTATGAACAATGACAAAATCGACCAATTGTTTGCCGCTACCAGGGATTCCGAGCCCTATGTAGCCGCTGACGACTTTGAACAGCAGCTGTCGCGCCGCCTTGACCAGCTTGACTGGCCGCCCCTGTGGCTGAGAGCAGGACTGCCTTTTTTAGGCGCCATTTTGGGTTTGGTATTCGGCGTTGTGATTTTTTTGATCACTGGCCAGATCAACCAAACTGCCCAAATTGTTCAATCATTCACTGAAACTTCCCTGAGTTTACCTATATGGACAGCAGGACTGCTTAGCCTGTTTTTTACCGCGGCCGGTTTACTCGGTGCAACGCAGTTTTTAAATAAAGAATAAGTCGAATCCACTTTCGAAAATTCGGCGCTTTATCTCGACTAGAGGGATACGGTCGTTCCAGACCTGTTTTTTATTAAAAAATAGCAATTGGCGAAGAAATAACCCGCCCAGATTTCGTTTTGTGCATCCCACAATGATAAGATGGCGCCCGCATAAATTCGATGCGATGCAGGAACGCACTACCGCTTGTCTAAAAGCGGCCAAGGATTCATTGGATTTTCCCCAACCAAAAGTCAAAGACCCGAGAAGTAACAGAGGAAACGATGTCCGCTCTATTTACACCCTACTCCCTTAAAGATATTACCTTGCGAAACCGAATAGCGGTTCCACCCATGTGCCAATACAGCGCCGTTGATGGCCTGACAAATGAATGGCACCAGTCACACTATGCAAGTCTTGCCCGCGGTGGCTCTGGCCTTGTGGTTGTCGAGGCCACTGGCGTTTCACCGGAAGGACGAATTACCCCGGGATGTACCGGCATTTGGAATGACGAGCAAGCCAAAGGTCTGGCTCAAATTGCCTCTTCCATTAAAACGGCCGGTGCCGTACCTGGCATACAGATTGGTCATGCAGGCCGAAAAGCCAGCGCAAACAAACCTTGGGAAGGTGATAACCATATCGCTGAAGATGATCCCAATAGCTGGCAGCCAATTGGTCCATCATCTATCGCATTTGGTGGGGGTATCCTGCCTCGCGAGCCAAAAGAAATGACCATTGAAGACATCGAACGTGTGAAGGCCGACTTTGTGGCCGCTGCGCAACGAGCCCTGGACGCAGGTTTTGAATGGCTGGAATTGCACTATGGTCACGGTTACCTGGCATCAAGCTTCTTCTCTCCCCACGCCAACCAGCGCACAGACCAATATGGCGGCAATGCTGAAAATCGCGGTCGATTCCTTCTGGAAAC
>JAURLY010000207.1 GCA_030830945.1 Gammaproteobacteria bacterium
CACTTGCCAAGAGAATCATGAATGTAAGAAGGAGTGTTTTCGACATGTGCCAGATGATAAAGGAGCCTCATGCCATTTTAGTAGGTATTTGGCGATAAATTTGCCGCTTGGGATATTGGCCTTTCGTCGATAGCATGAATACAATACGCGCCTTTCATCCATAGACACTGAAATGACTGCAGATCCGCGCAAAAATCGATTGGAATTCAACAAGTTGCAAAAGCGATTGCGACGAAATGTTGGTACGGCGATTGTCGACTTCAACATGATTGAAGAAGGCGACAAGGTCATGGTATGTCTGTCTGGCGGTAAAGACAGCTATGGCATGCTCGATATCCTGATGAATTTGCAGAAAACGGCGCTAGTCAGTTTTGAGCTGGTGGCAGTGAACCTCGACCAGAAACAGCCGGGTTTTCCTGAGCATATTTTGCCTGAGTATCTGTCTACCCTAAACGTTGAGTACCACATTGTTGAGCGGGACACCTACTCGGTAGTGAAAGAGCTGGTGCCCGAGGGCAAGACCTACTGTGGTTGGTGTTCGCGACTTCGGCGGGGAACCCTCTACGGTTTCGCGGAGGAAATTGGTGCTACCAAAATTGCGTTGGGGCATCACCGTGATGACATCATAGAAACCCTGTTCCTCAATCTTTTCCATGGAGGCAAGCTCAAGGCGATGCCGCCCAAGCTGCTCAGCGACGACAAGCGCAATATTGTGATTCGGCCCATGGCATACTGTGCCGAAGCCGATTTGGCCGAATATGCCGTGCATAAGCAGTTCCCGATTATTCCTTGCGATCTTTGCGGCTCCCAGGACGGTTTGCAGCGCCAGGTAACCAAGCGCATGCTTGCTGAATGGCAAAAAGAGCATCCGGGCCGGATTGAAAATATCTTTTCTGCCATCTGCAATGTGTCGCCATCTCAGTTAGCAGACCGCAATTTATTTGATTTTCAGAATCTCGAAATTGATCGGCCAGAGCGAACGCCGGATAAGATTGAAGCCGTGCAGCTCTGGCAATAGCTAAACTCTGGCAAAAATTAAAAAGCTTCAGTCTAAAAAGCCAAAAAGATTAAGACACAAAAAAGCCCGCAAATGCGGGCTTTTTTGTTGGCATCAGATCGTTGTTAGAAATGAAGCCAGATAGCGATTGCACCAACAGTGGTTAGTACGATGGTGTACGGGATCGCCATAATCAACATACGCATATAAGACAACCGAATAAGCGGTGCCAGCGAAGAGGTCAGCAAGAATAGGAATGCGGCCTGGCCATTTGGTGTTGCCACACTTGGCAAGTTAGTGCCCGCGTTGATGGCTACGGCAAGAATATCGAAGTGTTCGCGAGTGATATCACCTGCTTCAAAAGCAGCCCAAACTTCATTGATATAAACCGTTGCAACAAACACGTTGTCGGAAATCATCGACAGGACGCCGTTGGCGAAGAACAGGATGATTGGTTGCATATCAAACGGCTGTGCCAGTACGAAATGCGTAATTGGTGAAAACAGATGCAAGTCGTGAATAACGGCCACGATGGCAAAGAAAACAACCAACAATGCGGTAAAGGGCAGGGCCTCTTCAAATGCGTGACCAATCTTGTGTTCTTCAACAATACCGTTAAAAGCGGTCAACAGAACAATAACGCTGAGGCCAATCAAACCGACAGGTGCCAAATGAAGGGCCAGGGCAACCACAAGGAACACACCGACAGCTGCCTGCACCCAAAGTTTGGCTTTGGCGATAGAGTCCAGTTTTGTGTCCTCGTATTCCTGAAATTCGGCCAGAACATCACGAACCTTGGGTGGTAATTTTGCGCCGTAGCCAAAGATGCCCGTCATTTCACAGACAGCACAACAAATAAGGCCTGCTGCTAGCGTTGGCATGGTGATTGGTGCCATACGCAGGAAGAAGTCGACAAAATGCCAATCTGCGATTTCGGCGATCAGCAGGTTCTGTGGCTCGCCGACCAGGGTACATACGCCACCAAGGGCTGTACCTATGGCGCCATGCATGATCAGGCTGCGCAGGAATGCACGGAACTTCTCCATGTCCTCTCTGTATTCCTCAGGAGCTGCATCTACCTCATGGCTGTCATGGTGATAGTCTTTGCCGTAAGCCACACGGTAATAGACCGTGTAAAAACCAACCGCAACAGAGATCAGCACAGCGGTTACTGTGAGTGCATCGAGAAACGCGGACAAAACGGCGGCCGAGATACTAAACATCAACGAGAGAGCGAGCTTGGACTTAATCCCCAAGAGAATTTTGGTAAACACGTAAAGCAGTAAATCCCGCATATAGTGAATACCTGCCACCATGAAGACCAGCAGCAGAATGACTTCCAGGTTTGCCTCAATTTCATGCAAAACCGTATCTGTAGAAGTCATGCCGATAATAATGGCTTCAAGTGCCAGCAAGCCGCCAGGCTGTAATGGATAGCATTTTAGTGCCATTGCGAGGGTAAAAATGAATTCTGCAATAAGCACCCAGCCAGCAATGAAAGGCCCGACTGTGAAGTAGAGAATTGGGTTTATGACGAGAAAAGCAATGATTGTTTGCTTATACCAAGTATCGGATGCTCCCAGAAAGTTGGTTTGCAGGGAGTGAAAAAGGGTATCCTTCATGAGAGGTGAGACCGGCTTAGAAAATCAAAAAGAAAACGCATTATTCACACTAACGGCCGAAAGTCCAATGTCTGATAATGCAGCATAAACGTATATTTTATACAATTATTATGGCTCTAATCTTATCTATTTACCCACAGAAAAACGAGAACATTCAGTAAGTATTTGTATGTCATACAAGTTAGAAAGCCCGCACAGTTTCCGCGAATCACAATTTGAGCCTCACGATTCTTATGACCAGAATCGGTCGCCCATTATGGCATTTTACGGAAATCAATTGGTGATTAGCCAGAGCGGTAATTTTTACCATAAGTTCATGGATCTTGATGGCTTGTCCACAGGTGAAACCCTGTTTGTTGGAAAGCTTGACGGCCAATCCTGCTTTGCCATCGAGCTTTTCGATTTACAGGAACATCTGAAACCCGTACCACTTCGAAATTACCTCAACGACGATTATGAAACCTTCTCTCGGGCCAGTCGAGGACTGCAGCTTATTGACTGGGACAGGAATCACCGCTTTTGTGGTGCCTGCGGGGCGCAAACGGAGCGCGGAAAGACGGAGTGGGTAAGATTTTGCCCGGAATGCGATCACCGTGTGTATCCTCGATTATCTCCCAGTGTAATCATGGCTATACGAAAAGGGGACAGCATTCTGTTGGCGCAAAGGCCGCAGGCAACGTCAGATTATTATACTGTGCTGGCTGGCTTTGTTGAGCCGGGAGAATCGGCCGAGCATGCAGTACGCAGGGAAGTATGGGAAGAGGCCAAGCTGGAGATAACCAATTTGCGCTATTTTGAAAGCCAGCCCTGGCCATTTCCTGGTCAACTCTTATTTGGTTTTTTGGCAGATTATCAGTCTGGGAAACTCGTTCCTGATGAAAGCGAATTATTGAATGCGGGCTGGTTTGATTACCGCAATTTGCCGGAACACCCTAGAATGAATACTATCGCCGGTCGATTGATCGCACAGACAGTTGCCGAAATAGAGGCAGAGAAGTAGAACTGGCTGTCCCAATTATTTTTAAGGAGTCATTTTTTGGAATTTATAGCTGAATACGGCATGTTTTTGGCCAAGGCCGTCACCCTGGTTTTTTGTGTGTTGCTGGTGGTTGGAAATCTTATTGCCCTGGGCAAAAAGCACGGTGATATTGAAGAGAAAGGGACTCTCAAGGTTGCCAAAATCAATGAACGTTTTACCCAGTCGCGCGAAGACATGAATGAAATCATGCTCACAGGTAAGGCAAAAAAACAGGCCAGGAAAGCAGAAAAAGCCAAAGCTAAGGAGCAGCAAAAGGCCGCACAGGATGAAAAGTCAGCGGCAAGATCCTTCTATCTGAGTTTCAAGGGCGATATTCATGCGAAAGCGACAAGTAGTCTGCGTGAGGAAATAAGCGCAATACTCAGTGTGGCCACAGAAAAAGATGAAGTTATCGTCAACGTTGAATCTCCTGGTGGCGTAGTACATGGATATGGGTTTGCGGCCAGCCAACTAGACCGGGTTCGCAAAGCTGGAATTCCTTTAACCGTTTTGGTCGACAAGGTTGCTGCAAGTGGTGGCTATATGATGGCCTGTGTCGGAGACAAAATCTGCGCAGCGCCATTTTCCATTATTGGTTCAATAGGCGTCGTCGCCCAAATGCCTAACTTTCACCGTTTGCTAGATAAACACGACGTAGATGTCGAGTTGCATACGGCTGGCGAATACAAGCGTACCCTGACTATGTTTGGTGAGAATACGGAGGAGGGGCGACGCAAGTTCAAGGAAGATCTGGAAGAAGCGCATAGCCTGTTTAAAGAGTTTATTGCCGAGCATCGCCCTGAGTTGGATATTGAGAAAATAGCGACTGGCGAGATTTGGTTTGGCAAGCGTGCCAAGGAATTGGGGCTGGTTGATGAGGTCTTGACCAGCGATGAGTACCTTTTCACAAAAGTTCAGCAACAGGATGTTTATGAGGTCAAATTTGAACCTAAAAAAACATTACAAGAGCGTCTGTCACAAGGCGCAGAGAGTACAATGGAAAGCCTTTTTGGTAATTTGTTGACGAAACTTCGTTCTAACAAATATCTTTCCTGATTAACTGTGCTGGGGACGTTGTATGAGTGATAGCAAAAGCGGTGTTGAGATAGATAATACTGAAGATAAGCGTCAGCAAGAGGATCGCCGTGGCGCAGACCGCAGAGGTGTTGAACGTCGTTCAGGACAAAAACGTCGTATTCGAAAAATCCCTATATCTGGTGAGGATCGTCGCGACAAGGTGGTAGAGCGAAGAAAGGATGAACGTCGCGATGATGATGACCGTCGCAACAAGGATCGCAGAAAGCGTTAATAGGAGATCGTCTATAAAAAAGCCCGGTTTTTTTACCGGGCTTTTTTTGGTTATAGGGAAAGGTTTTCTCAAGAAGCCTTTTTCCGCTTTTTACCAGGTTTGGATAACCCGGTAAATAGATCGATAAACTCAAGGCTGAGTTTGTGTTTCGGTGCCATATAGATCAAAGGTTTCTTGCTGGCATGGGACTCTTTCATCTTAACTGAGCTGGAGATATAGGGCTTGATTATTGGTAAGCCTGACTTGATCAGTTCGTCCACTGCCGCTTGGGGTAATTTGGCCCTGGCCTGAAACTGGTTAATCAAAATGCCTTCTACGGTTAGCGATTCATTGTGATCTTCACGTATTTCTTCAAGCACCAGCATTAGGTCAATCAGGGCATCACGCGAAAAGGCGTCGCAGTCAAAAGGGATGATTACACGGTCTGCGGCAATGAGTGCAGACATGCTAAAAAAGTTCAGTGCGGGCGGGGTGTCGATGAAAATTTCGTCGTAGTCACTGCTTAAGGACTGAAGAAATTCGCGCATTTTGTAGATCTTGTGCCGAGACTCCAGCTTCTGCTCCAGATCGACCAATGCAACATTTGAGCTAACCAGAAACAGGTTCTCAAATTCCGTTGGGCGAACAAAATCATCCGCAGAAAAGTCTCGATATTTGAAAGCGATGGTAGATTCCAGATACTCGGCTATGCCGACAACATCATCTTTGCCATCGTGGCCCAGATAACTGGTCGAATTTGCCTGGGGATCAAGGTCGACGACCAGTGCTTTTTTTCCCTGCGCCGCAGCGACAGCGGCCAGATTACAGGTGATTGAAGACTTGCCAACGCCGCCTTTGCGGTTAAAAACAGCACGAATCATGGATACTTATCTCAATATGAGAAGAGGCATCTATTGTGCACTGCATTATAGGTTTGCGTAAAGGCCTATTTGTACATTGCACAAATAGCTGGGGAAAAGGGTGAAAAAATTTGCTTTATTTAGGTTGAGCGCTAAAAGCGTAGCCGTTTATGCCGTCAGATAAAGAGCTCATCAAGTACAAGTAGAGCGGCATATGATCTTCAGGGGCGGCAACAGTGGCCGGATTTTCGGCTGGGTAGGCTCTGGCTCGCATTTTTGTTCGTGTGGCGCCAGGGTCTATGGAGTTCACGCAAATAGGCAATGCGCCATCCATTTCATCGGCCAAAACCTGCATCAGGCCTTCAGTGCCAAACTTGCTTACCGCATAGGCTCCCCAGTGCGCGCGTCCATTTCGGCCTACACTGGAGGAGGTAAAAATAATCCTGCCCGCGGGACCTCGCTCCAGCACTGGGAGCATAGCTTTGGTCAACATGAACCCGGACCTCAGGTTAACGTTCATGCAGGCATCCCAATCGCTCAGATAATAGCCGGAAATAGGGCGTCTGGTCCCGAGCACCCCGGCATTATGCAAAATGCCGTCAAGTCCCCCCAGGCCTTCCTCTATCGCGATCGACATCTGGTCGTAGTCATGTTCATCTGCCCCGGCAAAATCGATGGGATAGATCGTTGGCTCTGCATTGATCCCAAGTTTCTTCTGGGCTTCCATGATCAAGTCATAGGTGGTTTCCAGTTTGGGAACTGTTTTTCCCGCCAAAATCACTCTCGCGCCATGACTACCGTAAGCAACTGAAGCAGCACGACCTATGCCATCACCCGCCCCCGTAACAAGCACAATCCGACCGGCAAGTAGATCGACCGGATATTCGAGTTTTTGAATTTCTTCGTTGCTTAAAGGCTCTTTGTTTTCTATGGGCATAGATACTCGTGATGGATAGATTAGAGATAAGTTTAAGGGTAGTTTAGAGAGAAATTATATCTCGAATTAAAACGCGTTTAAGACGATATCGGGAAGTTGATCAGGGGTTTGAATGCAATAATCCGCCTGCCAGTCAGATGGGTCTACCTGAGAGTCAATATAGCCCCATTCTACGGCAACAGTTTTCATTCCGGCACGCTTCCCTGCCTGTATATCGCGCTCATGATCACCAACATACAGGCAACTTTGCGGATTGGCGTTGACCTCTTTTGCTGCGATGAACAGGCCCTCTGGGTCTGGTTTGGTTTGCACCACATGATCCGGGCAAACCAGGGTTGCGCAACCTGGTGTTAAAAAGTCAATTATCGGTTTGGAGAACCGAACCGGCTTATTGGTCACAACTCCCCAGGGAATGCCATTCTCCTCAAGCAACTCGATGGTTTTATCCAGACCATGAAACAATCGGGTTTTGTCGGTCAGGCAATCCGCATAATAATTTAACAAGGTTTCCCTGAGTCGGTTAAATTCCGGATGGTCTTGCCCAATATCAAATGCTGACTCGATGATTCCCACGGAGCCATTGGTAACCCAGGTGCGCAGGATCGCTATATCCAAAGGCTGGCGTGATTCGGCTTCCAGTACGAGATTGGTGGCCGTATGAAAATCCAGGGCGGTGTCCAGAAGTGTGCCATCCAGATCAAAAAATACTGCTTGAGGTAGGGACATAACTAGGCGGGTTTCCTTGCATGGATAAGATAATTCACATCCACGTCATCACTGCTTAAACGAAATTTCCCGTTGAACGGGTTGTACAACATGCCGGTGATTTCACTAACTTCGAGCCCAGCATTACGGATGCATTGGCTTAACTCTGATGGGCGAATGAATTTTTTGTACTCGTGTGTGCCCTTGGGTAGCAATCCGGCTATGTATTCGGCGCCCACAATTGCCAGCAAAAATGCTTTTGGATTGCGGTTAATAGTCGAGAAGTAAAGATTGCTGCCCGGTTTGGCAAGCTTGGCACAGGCGGTGATGACAGACTGTGGTTCAGGCACGTGTTCCAACATTTCAAGGCAGCTGACGACATCAAAGCTTCCAGGTTGTGCATCAGCCAGGTCTTCTGCAGTGATGCGCTGGTAATCGACCTGCATACCGGATTCCAGTGCGTGTAACCTGGCCACCGACAATGGCGCTTCTCCCATATCTATGCCGGTCACAACGGCACCTCGTTTGGCCATATCCTCGGTGAGAATGCCACCCCCACATCCTACATCCAGATATGTTTTTCCGGCTACGGGTGATTTTCCATCAATAAAGTCTGCCCGTACCGGATTCATCTGGTGTAAAGGCTTAAACTCACCATCTGGGTCCCACCAGCGTGACGCCAAGGCGTCAAACTTGGCAATTTCGGCATGATCTATATTAGGTTTCTCTGTCATTGTTAGCGCCTGTTAATACATGATTTTACGCTTTGCCAGCGATTCGGTTTGCCCATTCCTGACTTTTAGCAAGCAGCTCCTGCTCATTGATTGTGCTGAGTTCGCCATTTTTAAGTAACTGATGCCCACTAACCCAGCTGTTAGTCACCTGACTGGAATCACAGGCATAAACCAACTGGGATGCCACATTAAAAAGTGGCTGGGAATGGATCTGTCCCAGATCAACGCTGATCATGTCTGCCTGTTTGCCAACTTCCAGGCTGCCAGTTTTTGTATCGATTCCCATTATCCTGGCGCCTTCGATGGTCGCCATTGCCAAGGATTCAAAGGCATTGAGTGACCTTGGGTCTTGGCTGTTAATTTTTGCCGTGAGACTGGCAGCATTCATCTCGGAAAACATATCCAGTCGATTATTGCTTGCTGCGCCATCAGTTCCTAGTGCAATTCGAATGTTCGATTCGCGCAATTTGTCTACAGGGCAAATACCGCTGGCCAGTTTCGTGTTTGATTTGGGGCAGTGTATGACAGAGCTGTTGTATCGCCCGAGCAGCTCTATATCGGTATCAATCAGTTGGGTCATGTGAACCGTTTCTGTTCTTGGTCCTAGAATGCCTAGTTTCTCCATACGTTCTATGGGGCGCACTCCGTGGAGCTTAAGCGAGTCTTGCACCTCCTGCGCGACCTCATGCAGATGCAAATGAATATGTGCATCAAGTTCTTCCGAAAGCATGGCTATGCGCTCAAAAGTTTTGTCCTCGACTGTGTAGGGTGCGTGTGGTGCAAATGCCACATCGATTAACTCGTGGCTTTTGAAGTTGTCCCTTAACGCTAACCCTTTGTGTATGTACTCATCGGAATTGCGTCCCCAGGCGGTGGGGAATTCAAACACGGGAAAGGCAACTCGCATTCGTATGCCTGCGCCAACAGCTACTTCTGCCGCCACCTCCGGGAAAAAATAAGAATCGGAAAAGCAGGTAGTCCCCGAACGGATCATTTCGGCGATGGCATGACGAGTGCCGTCACGAACAAAGTCTTTGCTTACCCAGCGGCTCTCGGCTGGCCAGATATGGTTTTCCAGCCAGTCGTTTAGCTCAAGGTCATCTGCATAGCCACGCAGCAAGGTCATTGCAGCGTGACCATGGGCATTAATTAATCCGGGTATCAATACCTGGTTTGGCAGTTTGAGGGTTTCGTTTGCCTCATACCGGCGTTTGGCCTCGGCTATTGGCAGCAGTGCCTGAATTTGCCCTTGATGGATTACCAGAGCGCAGTCTTCATAGACTTGCTCGGCGGGCACAATGGGTAATATCCACTGTGGCTCCAGAATCAGATCAACCTGTTCTCGCATTGCTCGCTGAATTTACCACGTTGAGTTTGGGCGCATTGGAATTGTATGCCTGAGCCCGTAGGAAAGCGGGCTATTTTAACAACAAAAATTAGTTGCCGTTGGCTTCGTTGTCGCGTCGTTTGATAAGTTTGTGCTCGTCTTCACTGACGCCGTTTTTCCAGTAACTGCTTGCGTAAACATCAAACCGATCCACTTTTTTCTCTTGTCGAAAATAATGCCGAAGCTTGCGCATCTTGGAAAATTCACAAGCAGTCCAGACAGCGGCGCGGCCATTGTAAAATGGCAGTTCGCGCACACGGTCGAGCAAAATATCGTTATCTTCGCCAGGATTTGGGTTGATTACCCAATGCATCTCAATGCCATCAGGTTTGCTCAATTCCTGTTTGTCGCTCGACTCGATGATTTCCATCACAAAATATCCTTTTGCCTCGTCCGGAAGGGTTTTTAGGTTCGCCGTCAGGGCAGGGAGCGCGGTCATATCGCCAACCATGAAAAACCAATCGGCGGATGTGTCAATCATATTTCCCGCTCCTGGTCCGGAGATAGTTATACGGTTTCCGGGTTTGGCATTTA
>JAURLY010000208.1 GCA_030830945.1 Gammaproteobacteria bacterium
GGATCAAGACCCGCAAATGCCCATCAACCAGTCTCATGAATTGGACGGGGTCTATCAGCAATATGACCTGGATGTGAGCTTCGATGTGGTACACGGAGCCGCACATGGCGGCCCGGCTTTCTATGCGGATGAGCATCTCGAAAATGCGTTGGCTTTTCTTGAGCGAACGATCGGCAATTAGCAGAGTGCCTTGCTATACAAGTACACTGGCGCTGAAATAGAAGGGGGTGATTCTTCATGAAAATAAGGCCAGCATCGGCTTCCGACGCCCGGAGTATCGCGGATATACACGCCAACAGCTGGCGACATGCTTATCGAGATACCTTAACCGCCGAATATCTTGCAGACGTTGTCTCAAAAGAGCGGCATGAGTTGTGGATAAATCGGTTTGATTCACCAAAGCCTAATCAGCTTGTGGCCATTGCAGAGCAGGATGGAGAAATCATTGGCTTCGCTTGTGCTTTTGTAGGTGAGCATGCTGAATGGGGTTCTTACCTGGATAATTTGCATGTGCGCCAAGACCATCAATCCAAAGGTATCGGTAAATCGCTTTTGGTCGAGATATGGACCTGGTGTAATCAGAAAGAACCTAACAGTGGACTGTGCTTGACGGTGAACCAGGACAATGCAAAAGCGCAAGCATTCTATAAATCACTTGGGGCACAGAACAGGAAAGTGGATTTATGGAATGCCCCAGACGGAAGCACTGTGCCAACCTACTGGTTTGTATGGGACCCAAAACAGTTGGAAGGAGGACAGGTTTGAAGGTTATCGCGAGAGTTTTGTTATTAGTATTTTGCTTTTTTGCCGCAATTGCCTGCTATACGTTTGGAATTCCTGCTGGTGGAATTATTTTTCTGTCATTGGGAATCGTATTTGAAGGACTTTTTTGGACGGGTATATTCGGCCGGAAGAAAAAACTCCCGACCGAAAATTAGACTCTCACCAAGCTGATAGGTTTTTAGTAACGTTAAGCTAATTCTTGGGCACCGGACGCTTCTTGCCTTCATCATCGATAGCTACATAGGTAAAAATAGCCTCTGTAACCTTGCGTCGGTTGCGTTCGCCATGGGTTGCTGCATAGCTTTTATTTACCCAAACTTCGAGTGCAATGGCGATGGAGGTATTGCCCACTTTGGTTACCTGGCCGTAGCAGCAAACGGTATCGCCAACGGCAACCGGTTCAATAAACTTCATCTGGTCGGCGGCAATGGTGACAATTCTGCCAAGAGACACTTCTTTTGCCAGAATTCCCCCGGCGATGTCCATCTGGGACATTACCCAGCCACCAAAAATATCCCCGTTGGCATTGGTATTGGCCGGCATAGCCAGCGTTCTTAATAGAAGTTCGCCCTTGGGCTCATCGTCCGACATAGGTTCTCCCGAGTTTTTTATACGTCTAGTTTAGCCTGAAATCATCTGCCGCCAAGCTCAGTGTATCGATAGCAGTCGAAGACATGGTCGTTAACCATACCGGTGGCTTGCATAAAGGCATAGCAGATCGTTGGGCCGACAAAATTAAAACCATCCTTGCGCAATTGTTTGCTCATGGCGTTGGACTCTTCTGTCTCGGCGGGTATTTCCGATAATCGCTTCCAGCTATTTTGTTTGGTTTTGCTCCCGACGAACTGCCACAGGTAGTCTGAGAACGTCTGTGATTGGGTAATGCGAAGATAGGCCTGGGCATTTTGCACGGCCGAAGCGACTTTTAACCGGTTGCGAATAATTCCTTCGTTCTGAAGCAGTGTTGCTATCTTTCCTTGATCATACTGGGCAATGATTTCCGGGTTAAAGTTGTCAAAAGCGAGGCGATAGTTTTCGCGTTTTTTCAACACAGTTATCCAGGAAAGACCCGCCTGGGCACCTTCCAGGATTAAAAACTCAAAGAGTTTTTGATCGTCGAACAGTGGTACACCCCATTCCAGATCATGGTAGGCCTGATAAATATCGCTGTTGTGGCACCATTCACAACGATGCTTGTCCCGGTTTGAAGACATATTATTCGAACTCTCCTGAATACCCACCTAGAATACCTTCCAATTGTTGTTTATAGGATATAAAAAAATGAAAGCACTTTTGCAGCGGGTTCGATCTGCCAGCGTTCGGGTAGATGGGAAAAAAGTTGGTGATATAAACCGTGGGCTGCTTGTGTTTTTGGGTGTTGATGCCAAGGACGATGAGGCTGTTGCTAAAAAGCTGGTAGATCGTGTTGTGGATTACCGAATTTTTTCCGATGAGCAGGGAAAAATGAACCTGAGCCTGCCTGAAGTCGATGGGGATATGTTGGTGGTTTCGCAGTTCACGCTATCGGCAGATACACGTAAAGGCCGTCGTCCTGGTTTTTCCGGCGCAGCTTCACCCAAACAGGCCGAAGCACTCTACGAGTATTTTGTCGAATACAGCAGGCAAAAGATTCAGCGAGTGGAAACAGGCGTTTTTGCCGCGGATATGCAGGTGAGCCTGATTAACGATGGACCGGTAACTTTTCTGCTGGAAGCAGAGTGAGCAAACTAGATTAATTTCAGGAACTCTTCCGGGTCAAACGTCGTGGGTATTCGGTAATAACTGCCGGTATTGGGGTCCAGAATTAAAACTTGCGGAAAGGATTGAACACCAAAGTGCTGGAAAACTGGCTGGTCTTGTTCGTTGGTCCACTCAACATGAGCAGCCACATAGTCATCATGGATTTTCTGTTTCACTCGCTCATCTGCCATCACCTGGCTGTTTAATTTGCGGCAGCTCCCGCACCCCACGGCGCCAAATTCCAGTAAAACAGGCTTCCCTGATTCTATTGCTTGCTCAACGGCAGCTTCGTAAGGTTGGAAGGCAATGCCGGTATCGTTCAGGGCTTTTTGCCCAAGCCAGCTATTCGCCTGTCTGCCGCCAAAGTAAACGACCGCAAAGATCTTTGCGACTATGGTCACTTCCTTAAAGATATATCGAATTTTTTTACGGGCTTTCGGCGTCATAAGAACATTCTAGCGGTTAATAACCGGTCAAAGATGAACATTGGTTGAGAAACAGCCCTTGGTCAGGCCAAAAAAAAGCGGCCATTGGCCGCTTTTTTTGAAGATTATAAAGTCGGGATTATTCGTCTTAAGACTTCTGCTCTTCTTCCTCAGCAGGTGCTTCTTCAGCAGGTGCTTCCTCGGCAGGTGCTTCTTCAGCAGGTGCTTCCTCGGCAGGTGCTTCTTCAGCA
>JAURLY010000209.1 GCA_030830945.1 Gammaproteobacteria bacterium
AGGGTGCAGACATGGAACTATAAAAAAAGTTAATCAAATAAAAACCAGGCGCAATAAAAAAGCGCGCCAATAGAATTGGTAAAAATAAAGAGGGCGTAGATAAATGACCAAGCTTTTAAAACTCCTGCTGTACGTGAGCGCAGCCTGCCTCATAGGAGCGATATTTACCCTGATCGTCGACAGGGATTCACCGGCCTTGGCACCACTCATTTGCACAATGTTCGTTTCATTGGCAATCGGCGTCCGGGGAACAGAAACCGTATTTAAATCCTTTGCTTTTACTTTCTGGATTTTTTCTGGCGTCACTCTCGCCATGTTCTATCCACAGTATTTTATGACTGTAGGAGACTACCAACTCAGCAATCTGATTGTCCCGCTTATCCAGATCATTATGTTTGGCATGGGGACATCGCTTAGCATCAAAGACTTTATGGGCGTGCTTAAAATGCCCAAGGGCGTCGCCGTGGGGGTGTTCCTCCAATACAGCGTGATGCCACTGCTTGGTATCAGTCTGGCGCTTTTGTTTGGCTTTCCACCGGAAATTGCCGCTGGGATCGTCCTGATTGGCTCATGCCCTGGTGGTGTGGCATCTAATGTGATGGCATTTATCTCCAAAGCAAATCTGGCCCTGTCTGTGACTTTGACCGCCGTTTCGACCATGCTGGCCCCGATCTTCACACCTTTGCTTATGAAGTATCTGGCTGGCCAGTTTGTGCCTATTGATGTGGTCGCCATGATGCTGAGCATTTTCAAAATGATCATCGTGCCTGTTGTTCTGGGTGTGGCTTTCAACCACTTCTTGCATGGCCGGGCCAAATGGCTGGACGATGCCATGCCAACACTCTCCATGGTCGGTATCGCCGTTATCATCACGATCATTACGGCCTTCGGCCGCGACGGTCTTCTGGCAGTAGGCTTCCTGCTTGTTGTGGCCGCCATTATTCACAACGCCGCCGGTTACACATTAGGCTACTGGGGTGCTAGATTGTTAGGCATGGACGAGAAATCCTGTCGAACCGTGGCCCTGGAAGTGGGTATGCAGAATGGCGGCATGGCCTCCGGGCTTGCCGTGGCGATGGACAAGGTAGCTACCGTTGGCCTGGCACCTGCAATATTTGGCCCATGGATGAATATTACGGGCTCTACGCTTGCCAATTACTGGATGCGTAAACCTATCAAAGGCGAGCAGGATGAAGCGCCTATGGCTACCAGCACAGAGGATCAGGATTCTTCGCAACCTGATACCAACAATTAGAAATTCAACTCATGAGAATAGACATATGAAACGACCAATGAAAAAACTAACCATTCTCACAACACTAGCCGCCAGCATCCTATTGCTGGGGTGTGAGTCTTCGGACCAGGCTCAATCGCCAATGACATCTGAGACAGACTCTCTGTACGCCACTCCGGTTTCCTGGGCTGATCTCAATGATCAATTGATCGAAGAGAAAAATGTTGCCCTCCGCTACCGTGACGACATCACCCCCACTGGCATTGAGTCCAATATTGGCGATGGTGTTGTTTCAAATTTGCAAGATCAGGATCCCATTATTCTGGCCGAAGGTGTGGAAGCCCGCGTTTACTCAGGCTCAGGCAATATTATGAGCTGGATTACAATGGAGCCTAACGCTGAAATCCCTCTTTCAACCATTGACGGGGAACGCTTTCTGTTTGTGATGGAAGGTGAAGCACAAGAGCTCGCCAATGGTGAGCACGTCACCCTAGTAGGTACTTCTCGAGTAGAACCCAATGGCGTCGCTGCCGATATGCCAGTTAGAGAGTTTATCTATCTGGAAGATGGTGCCCAATCAAACATTTTGGCCGGCGATGAAGGCGCAGAAGTTTTCACTCTGTACGCACCTATTCCGGAATTTTATCTGGAAGAATTTGGTCGCGCCGACAGCTATGTCGACGTTGACTTGAATGCTTTCCCTCTAGAGCCAAATGTCGAGCCAAACAAGGTTTATGACATGTATGATTTCCAATACACCGAATTGGTTCCAGGAGCCAATGCCAGACTGATCAATGGTCGTGGCGCTCAAATGAGCTGGTTGAGAATGGATCCAGGCATAGAGTTCGCCTACCACAACCACCCGGAAGAGCAGGTCATGATGGGGCTGCGCGGCCAGATTAATGAATACATTCTGGACGATATTGTTCCCATGCGCAGGCATGATGTTGTGAACTTACCTGCCTACATGGTCCATGGCGGCTTGCTCAGCCCTGTTGGCTCTGACGCGCTGGATGTGTTCTTCCCACCACGTACCGATTATTACGCGAACATGGAAGCCCGCCTGGAACGTTACCACGCCATTATTCCTGAAGGCGAAGAAGCGCAACTGGTTGTAGATGGTGCCGTTGATGGCCCAGGCCTCAACTTTACCGAAGGTCCTGCATGGCTTAACGGCAAACTGTACTTCTCCAATATGTACTTCGATGCCGCCTTTAACGGCGATCCTTCACGTAGCTCTTTGGTTGAGATGGATCCTGATGGTACCTATCGTTACATCAGTCACGGCGAAATGCAGACCAATGGTGTAATTCCAGCAGCCAATGGTGAAAACCTGCTCGTTGCTGACATGTTTGGTCACCGCGTTATCGAAATGACCACAGACGGTGAAGTTGTTGGCACAGTTGCGGACAGCTATGACGGCACTTCTGTAGACGGCCCTAATGACCTGGTTATGGACGCCAAAGGCGGCGTTTACTTCAGCGATCCACAGTTCACTGCTGATGCCGAGAAATTCCAGCCTGGACGTACTGTTTACTACAAGCCAGCTGAAGGTGACGTTATCCGTCTGCTTCCTTACGATGAGTTCGCCATGCCTAACGGCGTTATCTTAAGCCCGGACGAAAAAACTCTTTATATCGGCAACACCTACGATCATGAATCCTGGTGGAATGTCCGCAGCGACAAAGAAAACTTTGTCTGGGCATACGATGTCAATGAAGATGGCACTCTGGGAGAAGGCCGAGCTTTTGCCGAACTTAAACTGACCGGTCTTATCCTGGATCGTGAAGCCCGTACATCAGGTGCAGATGGCATGGCTGTTGATACGGATGGCAACCTTTACGTTGCCACCTATGCCGGCCTTCAGATCTTTAACAGCGAAGGCGAGTTCATAGGCATGGTTAATATGCCAACAGTTCCTGTCAGTGTGACGTTCGGCGGAGAAGACTTCGACACGCTTTACATCACCAGCTATGACAAGATCTACAGTGTTAAAACCAATAAAACAGGTTATCAGCTGCATTCTCACAACTGATAGTTAACCTGTAATTTCAAAGAGCGGTGCCGCGAAAGCGGTACCGCTTTTTTTATGCTTTTTTCCTGGAGCCCAACTTCAGGGTGGCCAGCAAGACGCCCCCCAGCACCAACACAAACCCGATGGCATGGTAATACCTGAAATCCTCTCCCAGAAAAATCACCGCTAATAAAATAGACACAGGCGTACTGGTGTAAAGAACCGTGCCAGCAAGTGGTGGCCCAAATACTCTCACGCTATGCTGAAAGGCAAGGTAATTCGCCAGTGAAGCAATCAGCGTAATGCCGGCCAACTTAGTCCATGCGGAAGTCGTATGGGGCAACATTCCGCCCTGAGATATTTCCCAGATAACAATTGGCAGAATCAGCAAGGACCCAGCCAAAGCAACTAACGTAAATAACACCATGGGCGGTATAGCCCTCGCTCCGCTTGTTCGCAGGAGGATTGAGTAGACCGCAAACGCCATGGAGGCAACGAACATACCTAAATCACCTTTGTTGAACTGCAAATCCAAAACAGCGCTAAGATCCCCTCTAAGCACGATGGGCATTACTCCGACAAAAGCAATCAAAATACCAATGAACTCGCGATTAGCCACTTTTCGACCGGCAAAAACGCGCTCAAACAAAATAATGAAGAGAGGTGACGTCGTATAAATTAGTGTCGCATTGGACGCCGTGGTATGGGTTAGCGACCAATAAACGCCGCCACCACAAACCAAGATATGCATAAAACCAAGTGAAAAAAGCAGCCCTGCATTTTGCCGAAGCGCTGAGAACAGCATTGGCCAATAGCGATACAGGAAAGGCAGCATGACCAGAACCGCTCCAACCCAGCGAATGAATGCCGTCGTGAAGGGGCTGACTTCCCCGGCAATACCGCGACCTAATACGAGGTTGCTAGACATAAACAGTGGGACCAGAGCAAAGATTAGCCAGTCACGGCCTCGTGGCTCAGCGAGATAGGAAGAGGACATCAAACACCCGGGGTAAATGCGAAGACGCGCAAGGATACGTAAAAGTCCCGTAGACTTCTACGCCCTCCAAGTTTCACTTCATTATGGGTGGTGTATAGGGTCAGGCAAATTCTGGTTTGATTTTTGCGCGAATCATACGGTCACAATTGGACACATATAGATATCCATCCGCACCAAAATTGCAGTTTCCAAGACGAGTGTCGATTGGCAGGAAAGCAATGTGTTCACCCGCGGGGGAAAAGACGTGAATGCCGCCCGTGCTGGTTGTCCAAAGCCGACCAACATGATCCATCTGCATACCATCGGCACCGCCGCCGGTCACTTCCCGGGACACAAATTGCCTCTGCTGCAATGGCATACCTTCTTGGTCAAGATCAATGGCTACCCAACCACTACTATCGGTAACAACCAGCATCTTATTATCCGGAGTCAACGAAATACCGTTGGGCCTGAGGTTGTCGGCAATAAGATGCACGCGATTTTGGGTATCAATTTTAAATACCCCAGTGTAGTCGAGTTCAAACAGTGCCTTATGGTAATTGGCATTAATTGCGTAGACCGGATCAGTAAAGTAGATCTCACCCCGCTCCGAGATAACCACATCATTAGTGCCATTAAAACGCCTTCCATTGTAATTGTCGGCAATAATGGTCTTTCGTCTGGTTTCCATGTCTATCCATACAATGGCACGCTCGCCATTGTCACAACCTATCAGTCCGCCACGACCAAGGGCCAGCCCGTTAATACCATCTTCCCTGACGTAATAAGGTGTCGGGTATAACTGTGAGCCCGAAGGTTTCAGAAAAGTGCTTGTGGTTTTTGTTTGACCATCCCATTTGTAAATTGCATTGCCGGGAACATCGGAAAACAGCAAATAGCCATTTTTATCACCAACCCATGTGGGGCCTTCTGTCCAAAGATACCCCTCAGAAATGACCTCGATGGGCCCTTCAGTTGGGTTGGGCAAACCTGCCGGATTAGGAAAAGGGCCACTGCCATCACAGCACTGATACTCACCAATCGGGTTGGGACGCATGGTTCCATGAGTCTCGCAGGCCATTTCCCGGCCAGTCAA
>JAURLY010000210.1 GCA_030830945.1 Gammaproteobacteria bacterium
CACATGCAAATCATGGAGGGTGACATTATTCGTACCATCCAGGATCACCATGAGTATTTCGGTCATTATCATACGGCGGGCGTACCCGGACGGCATGAAATTGACGACACCCAAGAGCTTTATTACCCCGCGATTGCCCGTGCGATCAAAGAGACAGGCTTTCAGGGCTATATGGCTCAAGAGTTTATTCCCACGCGAGGATCTGCACAGGAAAATGCCGAATCCTTGCGCTCGGCTATCCAGATATGTGATGTCTAATAGCCCCAAATCCAAGTTGGGGAAATCCGTCTAACAGAGTTATAGTAAGGACAACTATATCTATAAAACAAAAAAGAGCAGAGGGTATGGCAGAAAATCATTACGACGCAATCGTAGTTGGCTCCGGCATAAGTGGGGGCTGGGCTGCCAAAGAACTGACGGAGAAGGGCCTGAAAGTATTGTTGCTGGAGCGCGGCCGCAATATTGAACACATCAAGGATTACCAGAACGCCCAAAAGGAATCCTGGGATTACCCGCACAGGGGTCATCGAACCCAGGAGATGATCGATAAACACCCGGTTCTCAAGCGAGATTATCCCTTAAACGAACAAACTCAAGGCATGTGGGTAGATGAGCAAAAGTCGCCCTATATAGAGGAAAAACGCTTTGATTGGTTTCGCGGCTACCACGTGGGTGGCCGTTCGCTATTGTGGGGTCGACAGAGTTACCGTTGGTCGCAAACTGATTTTGAGGCCAATATCCGCGACGGCCTTGCAGTGGACTGGCCCATTCGTTACGAGGATTTGGCGCCCTGGTACAGCTATGTAGAACGTTTCGCCGGCATTAGCGGCAGTAAAGAGGGGTTGGACATATTGCCAGACGGTGAATTTCTACCGCCCATGCAACTCAACTGCGTCGAAAAGGACGTAGCCAACTGCATTAAGGAAAAGTTTAACGGTCAGCGGCATATGTTTATCGGCAGAGTGGCCAACATCACCCAGGCCAAGCCGGAGCAGAATAGGGTGGATTGCCAATACCGCAACAAATGCTGGCTGGGTTGCCCTTACGGAGCGTATTTCAGTACCCAGTCGGCCACACTGCCTGCAGCGATGAAAACCGGCAATTTGACCCTGCGGCCTTATTCCATTGTGACCCAGGTGCTTTACGACAAGGACAAGAAAAAGGCACGTGGTGTGGAGGTTCTGGACGCAGAGAACCACCAAACCTACGAATACACAGCCGATGTAGTCTTCCTCAATGCCTCCACCCTTAACTCGACCTGGATTTTGATGAACTCTGCTACCGATATCTGGCCAGATGGGCTTGGCAGTAGCAGTGGAGAGCTGGGCCACAACGTCATGGACCATCACCTGCGTGCTGGCGCCGAGGGCGACGTGGAAGGCTATGAAGACAAATACTATTACGGTCGCCGTCCTAACGGCTTTTACGTACCACGTTTCCGAAACATCAACGGCGATAATCGTGATTACCTACGAGGTTTTGGCTATCAGGGTCGGGCCAGCCGCGAACGATGGGATAGGGAAGTGGCAGAACTAAGTATTGGTGCTGACTTCAAGCAAGCCCTAAGCGAGCCAGGACAATGGACCATCGGAATGGGCGGTTTTGGTGAGATTCTCCCTGATCACGATAACCATGTGTCACTTAGTCATGAGGTTAAAGACGCCTGGGGACTGCCGGTTTTGTCGTTTAGCGTTGAATTAAAGGAAAACGAGCTGGCCATGCGCAAGGACATGACCCAGGACGCTGTGGATATGCTCGAAGCTGCTGGTGTAAAAAACGTGCGTGGATACGACCGTGAATACGGCGTCGGCATGGGTATTCACGAAATGGGGACTGCACGCATGGGGCGCGACCCCAAAACCTCTGTGCTCAATGGCTTCAACCAAATATGGGATGCCCCTAATGTGTTTGTCACAGATGGAGCCTGCATGACCTCAGCGTCTTGTGTAAATCCATCGTTAACCTACATGGCACTTACAGCTCGAGCTGTGGACTATGCAGTGAAAGAACTGAAAAAGGGGACTCTGGCATGAACAGACGCGAACTATTGAAGATGATCAGTGCCGCCACAGGCACAGCGATGATTGGTGGTGGTGCTTTGTTATCTGGTTGCAGCCGAGAGCCTTCTGACTCTGATATTTCGACCGCACAGCTAGTATTCAGCGCAAATGACGTTCAATTATTGGACGAAATCGCCGAAACCATACTGCCGCGAACTGACACCCCGGGTGCCAAAGATGCCCAAGTAGGCCAGTTTATGACTGTGTACGTGCGAGATTGCTACACAGAGGAAGAACAAAATCTGTTTCATTCAGGGTTGGTGCAGCTACAAGAGACTAGCCTGGCTACTTACGGACAAGAATTTATAGATCTTGAGGCTGAGCAACGTCTAGAGTTAGTTCGGGAACTTGATACCCAAGCCAAGACGCAGCTTGCAGAAAGCGATCAGCCGCATTACTTCACCATGTTCAAACAACTTACCTTGTTCGGTTTTTTTACGTCAGAACCAGGTGCTACACAGGCTCTTCGATACGTTGCTGTACCTGGCCGATACGATGGTTGTATGGATTACGAGGAGGGTGATCGAGGCTGGGCTACTTAAACTTAATACTTCAATTCAGAATTACCTTGTCAGGAACGGATCGTAACAATCCAAAACACAGTGGAAACATCCATTAATTCTCAAATCAGGAAATTTCTTTCTGGCTAATTTCATCGCATCGCTGCAATCCTGAAAATCTCCTAAATTTATTTGTTTATCAAAATCAGGGCTTCTTGGACAAGCCGCGGGGCCTGATATATGAATCTCATGTTCTTGATATCCATTGGAACTTTTACTTAGGCAAAAAATCATGGAAATCCTCCTTGTTTCTTAAATCTTTGCCCAGTCTAAAATTGGCTTTTATTTCGTCAATCCGTAGGTTTTATTAACACTGTAGGTTCTTTTGACACTGTAAATTAAATTAACTCTGTAGGTTTTATTTA
>JAURLY010000211.1 GCA_030830945.1 Gammaproteobacteria bacterium
AAAAAATCCATTCGGATTATCTATCGATAACAGGGAAAGAGCCTTGCCGGTCATCTGGGTTAAGCGATCTGCCGTATCGGGGGTGTCGATAGCATGAGGGAGTCCTGCCGGGGCAAAAAGGCCCAGGGCAGGCAATGAATTCAGGCTCTCGAGCTGGGAAAGATCATCGATGTATTGGTAGCCAAGATCAGTGAATTCGTGGACAAGGTTTCGGTCTTCACGAATAAAGTAGCGAGTACCGCCACCTAGCATGAGGTCGGTAACGGGCATTCCATTGATTTGATTACTTAAATAGTTATCGGCAATTTGATCGTAATTGTTTCGCGACTCATTGTGGGCAATGTAGCTGGCCGGTGTGGCGTGGTTTATTTGCGAGGTCACAACAATGGCAGTTTGCATGCCGATTTTCTTTGCTCTTTCCAGCACAGATTCAACAGGTTGCTTTTGTGAGTCCACACCGATGGCGGCGTTATAGGTTTTTACACCACTGGCCAGCGCAGTTGCAGAGGAAGCTGAATCGGTAACAACTGTGTCGTCGTCGGGGTAAGTGGAGGACATCCCGCTAAGCAACTCATCGAATATGGTTTGTTCAACCGCCGGGGTGTCAGGATCGTCCATGAAGTATCGAAAAGCGGTTGTATGCTCCGGGCCCATGCCATCCCCGATAACCATGATGATATTTTTGGGTGATACCACCGTTCCAGCAACAGGTGCTTCCGTTGCGTTAGGCATGCAGCCGATGAGCGTTAGGAAAAGGGCTGGCAGGATCGCGACGGATAGTTTTTTCATGGTGAGCCCAAATGCATGTTGCAAGTTAGCAGGCATTGTAGGAAGGGTAGGCAAATTTGCAATCGGAATATAGGAGTATTAGGGATCAATCAGATTTGGTTCGCTCTCGGTTCCCGAGGTTAAAGCTTGGGGCTGACCTTACGCTCGACACTGGCATCGGCCAATTTATCCAGCTTACGGATATTTGGAAACAGGTAGTAGCCACCAATCGCTATACCCAGAGCCATTAAGCCACCTATGGCAACCGTTGCAACCGGAGTAAGAATTGCTGCAATGGAACCGGCGCGAAAATCACCCAATTGATTTGAGCTTGCGATGAAGATGGTATTGACGGCGCTTACTCGTCCGCGCAGATCGTTAGGCGTCGCAATTTGGATAAGTGTTGATCGAACATTCACGCTAATGGTGTCAACGCCACCATAAACCCAGAGAGCGAGAAGACTGATCCAGAGCGTCTGAGAGAAAGCAAAGACGAGGATAGAACATGCAAAAATCACGAGGGATACGAATAAAAGACGTCCACTTTGTCGCATTTCGCCAATTCGCGCCATGACAAGACCAACCATCACCGCGCCTAAAGCTGGCATGCCGCGCATCAAGCCTAGCTCCGTAGGTCCAACATGAAGAATGTCGGAGGCATATACAGGAAGCAGGGCCATAACACTGCCAAACAAGACGGCAAACAAATCCAGACTGATGCAACCCAGTACAATTGGGTTGTGTTTGATAAACCGGATCCCGCCCAGAACCTGCTCGATACCTCGGCCGGTTGGCTTGATGTGTTTGAGCCTGGGTAAAAATGTATAAAAGATTGTTGAAGCAAAATTGAGTAATGCCAGAAACCAATAAATTTTCAGATCGATCCAGGCCAAAAATATTCCGGCGACAAATGGGCCTGCAGTGGACGCAGTGTTATAGATCACAGCGGTAATGGCGACGGCTCTGGGGAAGAAAGCCTTTACAACAATGTTGGGCAATATTGCCTCTTGCGCGGGACGATAAAAAGCACGTGAACAGCCAAGCAAAAACAGCAGTGCAAATACCAGATGTTTATCAACTTCATCGCCCGTCATAACGAGGGCAACCAGACTCATCAAAAGCGTTTCTACCGCGACGCAAGCAATCAGAACCTGTTTTCTTGGAAGGTGATCTACCACCCAGCCGGTTAGGATAAAGAGAGCCAAAATGGGGATGATTTGCATCAGGCCAATCATGGCCAGATCAAAAGGGTTTCCCGTCAACTGATATAGATGCCAGCCGATGGCCACTGACATCATATTGGAGGTCAGGCTGACACAAGCCCGTGCGGACAGATATGAAACAAAAGCTTTGTGCTGCATGGTATCTTGGATGGCCTATCACAGTCGGCACTTTAGCTGGGATAACGACCTTTTTGCCAATTTGATTTTTTTAACCTGAGCAAGGCATTAATTTATAGTTATATTTAATCAAAGCAAAAGCCATAAAAGCCAAAAACTATTAAGGCGATGAAAAACCTATATTGGCCGTCACACATATAAAGGTAAAAAATGGTCTCAAATTAATGGAGATAAAACGTCTTATAAAGACAGGAGATACTTCAAATGTCAGAGAGCAAATGTCCTTTTAATCATGGCGTGGGCAGTCACAGCGCCGGTCGCGGAACTCAAAACAAGGATTGGTGGCCCAATCAGTTAAAACTGGAGATGCTCAGCCAGCAATCAAGCAAATCCAATCCGATGGACGAGGATTTTGATTACCGTGAAGAGTTTCGAAAGCT
>JAURLY010000212.1 GCA_030830945.1 Gammaproteobacteria bacterium
AAGGAAGGGACTTGCAGTTTATCTTCCGGATATTGGGTTCGGTCACCACGAGTCCATGGATCATGAGGACTACTCGAAGCAACTATCAAAAAGAATGGCCTTCTTTCTGATACGTCCTTTTCACTATCCTGGTGTATGAACTCCCTGGTCTGCGCAATGCCAAATGAGGTTTCACCTTCTGCACTCCGATCTTGCTCGCCTACTATTTCGAATGGGAAAGACTCCAAGGGAGCGAAATGCTTTTTGCCTGCCAAGCCGACTCTATAGCCCAGATCGCCAAAATAATGCGCGGCACTTTTTACTCCATCATTTACACGAGTATGGTTTCCGTATGCGCCATTTCGAACTGGATAAATGCCCGTATATAACTGCTGTCGCGTTACCGCACACATAGCGGTTGCTGTAAACGCGCGTTTAAAAAGAGTGCCCTGCTCAGCCAACTTATCAATGTTGGGAGTCATGGCATTTCTGGGCACGTAATCAAATTCCTCATGATATGCGCCAACATCAAACCAACTCATATCATCCGCCAAGACCATGACAATATTGGGCTTCTGAGTCGTGACTGATAATTCATTTAGCTCTAACTTATCTACGCCTGATTCGCCTAATTTTAATTCATATACATCTGCTGGCTTGATCTCACAGCCGGCTAAAGCGATAGCTAACAGCGTTAGCGAGAGCTGAATTGTCGGAATTTTCATTTGTCAGCTTATACTTTTAGTTAAGGCCCAAGGGGTTAGGGCTTAAAACATAAGCCATAACAAACCAATGATTTGACCACAGTCAATCTAAAAAGACAAAGATTGGAAGCAAGTTGAGCGCTGAGATTAAGCCGAAGTATGCAGTCCGCACTCGCGGCCAGATTCAACCTTTGTAGGATCAAAGTAATGACGACAGGATGGAACCTCGTGTTCCTGCATATAGGTTTCCAGTTGCTCGTCCGACCAGTAGAAAATCGGTGCAACCTTGAGGATACCCCTATTGTCATAGGACAGGATGTCCAGCCCCCTGCGAAAGTCCGTATCACTCTGGCGAATACCACTAATCCAGACTTTTGGCTTCATCTCATCCAATGCACGATTGAAAGGTTCGAGTTTAACGATGCGCGTAAACGCATCATGCAGGTCTGGTTCGTCCAAGGTAGGTATTCCGCCTAGCTTGACATTAAGGTGCTCGGCAGTGACTTCTGGCACATAGATACGCGCATCCAGACCCAAATCTTCGATAAGCTGATCTGCAACCACGTAGGTATCGCGCATGTTATAGCCCGAATCAACCCAAACCACAGGCACTGACTTGTCGACGCTGGAAAGCAGGTGAAGAATAGCACCTGAGTTAGGCCCAAAGCTGGTGGAAGTAATTGTCGGTTCGCCCAGATTTACCGCCCAGCGAATAATCTCCTCAGGCGTGAGGTCGCGCAATTCCTTGTTGGCGGCGTCTAGGTCGATCACAAATTCTCTCGGTTATTGGGCAGCTGAGCTTTTTCTCGCGTGAAAAAGCGGGGCGCACACTATAGGAAGTCAGGTTTATTCTTCAAAATACTTAAAAATAATATCCATATAACCAAAGACTGTTTTTTTACTTCAGGCACTGCTGGAGCCAATGGGACATTTCGAGTATTTGTGCCGGACAAACGCTATGTTCCATTGGATATGACCAATATTCTGGAGCAAATCCCATACTTCGCAATTTGTCACAGGCTTGATGCGCCAACGCCTCTGGAACCACCGGATCGTATATCCCATGAAAAACACCAATAGACAAATTGGCGTTTGCCGGATTGAGCTGGATGCTTTCCTGAGTTGCAAAATACGTCGATAGCGCCATCAGCCCTGCCAATTTGTGAGGACAACTCAGGGCTGCTTCATAGGCAACAGCCCCACCCTGGGAAAAACCGGCCAATACAATTCGCTGTGAATCTATTCCCCGGGCAATCTGAGTTTCGATTAGACCCAGCGTTGCCTGAGCTGATCGTTCCAGTTGAACCTGATCCACCTTGCGCTCAATGCTCATTTCAAGAATGTCATACCAGGCCGGCATCACCATTCCACCGTTGATTGTCACTGGCAACATGGGAGCATGAGGGAAAATAAAACGAATACTCAGTTCTGGAGGCAGATCGAGCTCGGGCACTGACGGAACAAAGTCATCGCCACTAGCCCCCAGTCCATGCAGCCAGATAACCGCGGCATCGGGTTGATCGCCGGTTTCAATTTCTATGTATTCCAACTCAAGCGTTTGATCGTTTGGCATAAGGATTCCAATTACTTGTTATTCAAATGAAATGCTGCTGAGTCATAATGATCTGCAGTAACCTGCGATAGGTGACGCTATTTTAAGGAAGCAATGCTTGAAATGCATATCAAGTTGCCATATTAAATAGCCAACTAACCCTAAATCCGGTGTCGACTTTGGAGCACCTAACATCATGATGCGAATTTTTCTTTTTCTTCTAACCAATCTTGCTGTGATTGCCGTCGCCAGTATTGTTCTCAGCCTGCTCGGTGTCGGCTCTTATATGGATGAAAGTGGCAGCGGACTGAATCTGCAAAATCTGCTGATCTTCTGCTTTATCTTCGGCATGTCCGGCTCTTTTGTATCACTATTGATCTCCAAGTGGATGGCTAAACGCGCTACCGGGACCAAGGTCATTGAGCAACCAAGGACGACTGAAGAAAAATGGCTTATTGAGACCGTAGCCCAAATGGCAAACGAAGCGGGTATCGGCATGCCGGAAGTAGGTATATTCGCTTCATCCACATCCAATGCATTTGCGACTGGCTGGAATAAAAACAAGGCGCTTGTTGCCGTTAGCAGAGGATTGCTGGATCGATTCGATCAAAATGAAATCAGGGCCGTTCTAGGTCATGAAATTGGACACGTGGCCAATGGGGACATGATTACCCTGGCGCTTATCCAGGGTGTTGTGAACACCTTTGTGATGTTTTTTGCCCGGATCATTGGCCATACCGTAGACCGGGTTATTTTTAAAACCGAGCGCGGTCACGGACTTGGCTTTTGGATTGCAACCATTGTTGCCGAAATCATTCTGGGAATTTTAGCCAGCATGATTGTTTTCTGGTTTTCCCGTCGACGCGAATATCGAGCCGATGAGGCTGGAGCGCGATTGGCTGGTTCGGGAGCCATGATCGCTGCCCTTCAGCGATTGCAAAGAGAAAGTGGGCAAGCGAACGATATGCCTGACTCTATGGTTGCATTCGGTATCTCCAACAAGATGACCAAAAGCAATCTAGCCAAGGCATTTATGACCCATCCACCTCTGGAGGAACGAATTCGTGCACTGCAAAGTCAGGCAGGTGCCAGTCGCTTCTAGGCACTTCTAAGTTGTACACAAAAATTAGGTAATCGATAAAAACGGCAAGAATGACAGGCCGGGCCAGATCGCAGAATATTTAATCACCTAGTGATCTGTTTTGTGAACTGGCTCAAACTCAAAAGCCTCCGATCAATTAATTTTTTCACAAATGTGCACTATTTATAATTTCCACTCTCCAACCTACCTACCTCAGGAGTAGTATTTGTAAGTATCGATGACAACAATTAAGGACAGCGAATGAAATTAAGAGTGATCGACGGCGGGTGCAGGAAGCTCGAAAATCGGGTAATTAAAAATATGATGCGCGGGGAAGTTAGCTCCGAAGAGCTGGCAAGACTCAAGCCTTGGGGTAACCTCAGCCTGGCCGGCAACAACAAGCAGTCCCATTCATCCGGTTCAGAAAAAATCACTGCTCTCCATCCAGAGGACAGCGTTAGCGACTAACTTCCTACCTCCTAATTATTCTGTTTGCTTGCCCCAATCTGCGGCAGTGCTCGCCATTGAGGTTTGGCCGCCAATACCTGCACCGTTGAAATCGTTCGTTCCCTGAATCCGCCCTCACAGTAACAAAGGTAGTATTCCCACATCTTTTCAAAAACCGAATCGAATCCCAGACCCCTTACCCGGGCAATATTCTCCAGGAAGTTTTTTCTCCAGTCCGCCAGTGTATCCGCGTAGTGCGGGGTTATATCTTCTAGGCCAACGATCTGCATATCCGAATGACGGGCAAATCGATCAGAAATAACCTGAACAGAAGGCAACTCGCCACCCGGGAAAATATAGCGCTGGATAAAATCGGTGGATTTCCGATATTGATCATAACGCTGGTCAGCAATGGTTATAGACTGCAATAACATGAGTCCACTCTGATTAAGCAACTTGCTACAGCCCTCAAAAAATTGCGGATAGAACCGGTGACCAACTGCCTCAATCATCTCGACTGAAACCAGCTTGTCAAAACGACCATTTAGATTGCGATAATCACTGAAAAGAACCGTTATTTGATCTTTCAGACCCGCTTTTGCAACTGACTCAGTTGCATAATCAAACTGCTCTTTGGAAATTGTAGTTGTGGTGACTTGGCACCCGTAGTTTCGAGCTGCATGTATTGCGAGAGAACCCCAGCCCGTTCCAATCTCAAGCAAATGATCCTCTGGTTTTAGATCAAGTCTCTGACATATATGTTCAAGCTTGTTAACCGATGCCTCATGCAAACTCGCTCCGGGATAAGGGTATATTGCCGAGCTGTACATCATGGTTGGGTCGAGCATTAAAGAGAAAAACTCATTACTTAAATCATAATGTGCCGCAATATTTCGCCGGGACCCGTCAATCGTATTTCGGTTCATTACGTGAAAAACCCGTAGCAGGGATCTACCTATTCTCGACCAACGACTCTGCATGGCACCCAGTGCCTGCTGGTTCCGTGTAAATATCCGGATAACAGAAATGAGTTCTGGCGTGGTCCAGTTCCCTTGCATATAGGCTTCTGCAACGCCAATGGTTCCGTTAAAAACTATTTGGCGATAGGTAAGTTGATTCGTTATGGAAACTTTCGCAACGAATTGTTTGTCACCCATTGTCTGGCCAAAACTGTAAGATTGGCCGTTCTCTTCCAACTCCAGCCGTCCATAGCGTAAATGCTCCAACATGGAAAAAACCACTTTTCGGGCTATTCTGTCGATTACAGAATTCTGAACCGATTGTTTTTGGCTAATTCGCTCTAAAGAAACAGACATGACTTGCTTTACTCCAGATTCAGTATTTTTTTTGATCGTACTTGTTTGGGATGCGGAAATACAGGGACACGCTTGAAAAACAATCGAAGCGCCTGCCAATAAATTCCCCAGGCAACTTTCAGCGTCATCAATGGAAACCGCCAGAGAATGGATCTCATGGTGCGGGGGTTTAACTGCTCTCTGGTGAGCATTAACGTTGCATCAAAAACGCACTCTTCGCCTTCCGCAAAAGGCTGAAAATTATCGAAATGCAGGTTGAGCTTTCTGGAAGGCTGGTCCAGGCGCCATTCGTATCGCATATTCATTGGGTGAAAAGGCGACACATGCAAATTTTTTGAAAACTCTCCCTTGGCCAACTTTCCTGACTCTGGAAATTGCTCAGAACAGGCGAGCAAATAGTGCGTCCTTTCTTTCCAGGGTGTGTTGGTCACCTCAGTGAGGACATATTCAAGCTTGTCAGCTTCACCCTCTAGCCCCTCTGAGTAACAGTAGTAACAAACAATAGGGTTAATCAGAAACCCGGCAACCCGAAGATTTGCCAGCATTCTCACCGGCCCGGACAACCGCCTGCCAGTTCGTTGAAAAATCCAGTCTTGCACTGCTTGTTTTAACGGCTTTTGATATTCGCCAAAATAGTCTTCTCGCTTCCACTGAACAAAGCCCCTACCCTCTTTTGACCAAAGCGCACTTTTTGAAAACACAAGGTCCAGCTCGTCCAGGTCCAGCCAAACCATATAAACCCGGTAACTAAATTGATGCGCCCGAGGTTTGAAACGACGGTGTCTCACAGCGCCGGTATACAATGCACTTTCCAAAGCTAGGCCCCTCCAACCGACTTGATGATTCCATCAACCACATCCAAGGCACTGGCCACCCCATCTTCATGAAAGCCATTACGGCACCATGCACCACAGAACCAGGTATTATTGGTACCATTGTGTTCAGATATCTGTTGCTGGGCCTTTATTCCATTTGGATGAAATTCTGGGTGGGAATAGCGATAAATCCCCCAGATCTTGTCGGGGTTAATCGCGTTAGTCGCGTTAAGCGTGACACAGAAGGTTTTTTCCGACTCTATCCCCTGCAAGATATTCATGTTGTAGGTCAGCACCGCCTTATCTGGATGGAAGCCCAGCAAGTAATTCCAGCTCGACCAGGTACGTCGATTATCTGGCAAAAGATTTTCATCCCAGTGAAGCACCGCCTCGTTGTGACAATAAGGTATGGCGGAAAGCATATCTCTCTCGCGCTCGCTTGCATCCTTGAGTATATCAAGCGCCTGATCGCTGTGACAGGCCAACACCACTTCATCAAACTGCTCAGCATGACAAGTTGCCGAATCAATAGATACACCTTCTGGGTTTCGACGAATCACCTCAACTGGGCACTTTAACCGAATTTTTTCAGAGAAAGATCGGGTAAGGGGCTCTAGGTAACTGCTTGAGCCGCCCTTTATCACTCGCCACTGCGGCCTATTTTTAATACTTAGCAATCCGTGGTTCTTAAAGAACTGCACAAAAAAGCGCAAAGGCATTTGCTCAACTTCATCCAAGCCTGAAGACCAGATTGCCGATGCCATGGGGATGAGGTAATAGTGTTTAAATTCGTCGCTGTAGTCATGACGTTGCAGGTAGTCGCCTAACTTTACGCTCTCGGTGATCAGGTTGAGCTCAAGATGCTCTACAGATTCTCGATTAAACCTCAGTATGTCTCGCAACATTCTCCAATGGGAGAGATTGAATAGATTTTGTCGTTGGGCAAAAAGGCCACCTAACCCAGCGCCCGAATATTCCAGCCCTGTCTCACGACAAGAGAGACTAAACCCCATTGATGTGGGTACTGACTCAACACCCAGCTCGTCAATCAACTGGATAAAGTTGGGGTAAGTCCAATCATTAAACACGATAAAACCGGTATCTATAAGATAATCGCGCTTATCAATTTGCACCCT
>JAURLY010000213.1 GCA_030830945.1 Gammaproteobacteria bacterium
CATATTTAGGCCCCTTCATCGGGGCCTTTTTTTTGATAAATACCCTTAACCTGAAAATCTGAAAATCTGAAAATCTGAAAATCTGAAAATCTGAAAATCTGAAAATCTGAAAGGACAGTAAAGACTACCCAACCTTCGCTTTATGAAAATTAACTAATTTATCCTTAAGCCTTTGAGAATAAGTAATAAAGTTAATCAGTGCCCCGGCATCACGTCGCTCGTTATCAGTCATCAGGATTAATAATTCACGATTGGCTTTGCTGAGGCTTTCCTGTACATCACGAGATCGCTGCTTGATTGAAGTATCTTCTTCGGCGGACTCCAATCCCCGGTGAATATCCTCAAACATTTCAAGGGTCTCAATTGAAAGCGTGCGAACCAGGAATAGGATATCTGCGTGGGGATCTATATAAGCATCAATCATGACTTTCTTGGTATTGAATAAATCCTCTATTGAATCTTCAATTTGGAACAAATAGTCAAACTGCCCAATAATGTCGATGAGCTCGCTTGATTCATCTTCTTTGGTAACGCTCGCGACAATTTGCGAAAAGTAACGAATATATTCTTTTTCCGCGTAGTTCACATATTCAATACGCTTTTCCGCAGCATCAAAAACTGATGGGTAATTAGTTTCAATGCTCAAGATCACCTGGTTGTAGATTTCCTGAAGAAATTCAAAAAGACTATTTAGACTGTCATCCAGTTCTTTCTTGACTGTTTCAAAGGGCTTTTCTGGTTCATATACCGGTATCGACAGGCGTATAAAATCCATTTTTCCCTCACCTAAAATCGCATCGATAAACCGGACAAACGGATTAATGCCAATAATAAATATCAGGCTAGTGACAACATTAAAGATTAGATGCACATAGGCCAGCTCAATAGCTGGATCCATGTGCAAACTATTTAGCTTATGCCCCCAAATCATCAAAATGGGCAAGAACAGAAGCACTCCCCCGACATTAAAAAGAAAGTGGCATAGCGCCGTTTTTTTCGCAGCGATGTCCATATTAAAAACAACAAGCATTGCCGTTGCTGTCGTTCCGATATTGGCAACCATAATTATCGGCACCGCATTTTCCAAACCAAGCAAACCCTGCTGGGTAAAAATAATTGCCAAGCCGGTTGTCACTGAACTGGACTGAACCGCCGCCGTGAACAGGCAGCCAAACAAGATTGCATAAAGCGGATTTTGCGGTTGGGCCAATAGGCTAATTAGCGCCTCATTCTGCTGCAAAGGCTCCAGAGAAGCCGCGATCAGGTTAAGGCTAAAAAAAACAAACCCGAAGTAAAAAACAGCTTTGCCAAAAATAGAGTACCGCGAGCGAACCAGGGATAAAACAAAGCCAAGAATAATAAAAACCGGGGCGAAGGTTGTGAGTTTAAATGCCACTAATTGGGCGGTAATCGTTGTCCCGATATTGGAACCAAAGATAATGCCCACAATATTTTTAAAGGAGAGAACCCCAGCATTTACCAGACCAATAGTGATTACCGAAGTGGCTGAGCTGGATTGGATAATGGCAATATGAAAGTTTTCCAATTTCTGCCCCCAATATCATTGGTTAGGATGACAAGTTTATGCCTAAATATTTATAACTACATTGATCTGGATCTTTTTTTATTGCATGCAACACGGAACACTTATAGCTTTCGCTTTATGAAATCTTTTGAAAAAACCCAATGAACCCATTCAGACAATTATTCTTCACTGGAGCTCTCTTGTTTCTTGCTGCCTGCGGTAGCAATCCTGCAACACCTGAAAATATAGAAATGGAATGTGCCAATATGGAAAGAACGGAGCGCGAGCGCTGTCTGGAATATCATAATGGTAGCTATGATCAATACCAGCGCGAGAAATTAAGCAAACAAAGATAAAGCCCCAACCTTATGTTAGAAGGCATTCATCACGCTGCGATTATCTGTTCAGATTACGAGCGATCAAAACGGTTTTACGCTGAGATTCTGGGACTTAAGATCGTTGCGGAGAACTACCGCAAAGAAAGAGACTCCTGGAAACTTGACCTGGCCTTGCCTGACGGTTCCCAGCTTGAGTTATTCTCCTTCCCCGATCGCCCACCGAGACCCAGTTACCCCGAGGCATTGGGACTGCGTCATTTGGCTTTTGAGGTCGAAAACCTTGACGACGTCATAACTCATCTAACTGCCTGCAACATTAAGACAGAGCTTGTCAGGGTGGATGAATACACCGGCAAGCGATTCACCTTCTTTAGCGATCCAGATGAGCTGCCATTAGAAATCTATGAATGCTGAACAAAACAACAGCCATCTATACAAACAATGTGGGAACCTGATAGCTTTCCAAAAACAAACCAACAGGGCACAAATATGAAACGAGCCTATCATTTGGTAGCAGCCGCACTCCTGCTGATCATGTCAATTGTTCAACTAAATGATCCCGATCCGGCCTACTGGGTAACCGTATACGCTACAGCGGCAGTTATTCCTGCGGGGCAATTAATTGGTCGCAAGTTTGCCTCTCTGTGGATCTTGGTTATGGGAATGATTATTGCCGGGTTACTCATCTCATTACCTGGGTTTTGGGATTACCTGACTGCCGATGACTACCTGAGCATCACCCGAGAAATGCTGGGCGACAAACCCTATGTAGAATATGGCCGCGAATTTCTGGGTTTGGTCATCGCTGCATTTCTACTGATGCCTTACCGCTTCAGAATTAATTTTAGCTAGTCGAGTCGTTTGCGGAAGCGCATGGGCTCCATGGTTTCCAGTAGCATTTGCTCAAACAGACCGGATTTTGCGCCGAAGTAATAGTTAATCAAGGCCGGTCTGACTTGCGCTTTTTCGGCGATCATCCGAGTGGAAACCTTTTCGTAAGGCAGTGCGGAAAACATCTGACGTGCCGCGACTACCAACTTCTGTCGTGCATCGGAGCTTCCCTTTGGCCGGCCAGCTCTAGCTTTTCCTGACATTTACTATGCCCTTCTAATTAACCAAAACAATTAAAAAGTACTGCCGACCGTTTATTTATACAAGTTGTTTAATTATTCGCCGACGCCTGTTTGATCAAAAAACTTTTACCAAGCAATACTTGACCTATCTGTTTTCTGATAGATTGCCCGCGCAATCGTGCTATTACTTAATCCTGTAGAGGCAGGCCGAATGAGTAACCTACGCGTAAACAACTACGAGCTTTTACCTTTCAACCTGACCGCAAAACCCATTATGGATGGCTATCTTGCCATGCTCAGGCTCGACACTAGCGACTACACTTTCGCCGCCAATTATCTTTGGTTAAGCGGTGGCAGTGGCTTTTACGCCATCATTGATGACACCTTTTGCTTTTTTCTGCTGACTAACGGCGAACTTTCCATGATATTGCCGCCAATTGGACAACACCAAAATGTAGTAAATGCCATGCGCACTTGTTTTGGCATCATGGATCAAAATAACAGTGCAACGGTTTTCACTAAAATTGAATACGTTGACGAGTCTTTACTTTCTGACTTTGCCACTGACGTGGAGGAAGGCGCTGAAATATTTGACCTATTCGAGGAATACCTCGTCGAACGAACCCTGGTTGACTACGTCTATAACTGTTCTGATTTGATTGAGCTCAAAGGCAACGATTATGCCTCCAAGCGCAATGAAATTAACAAATTCAAACGCATCCACCCGGACTATCAAATGCAGCTTCTGGACAACCAACAACACTCCCAGGGAATCATGGATCTGGTTAATGGCTGGATTGCCGAGAGAATGAAATACATGCCAGGCGAGAAAACAGATGCATTTCTGGAAGGCATTTACAGCGAGCGCACTGCGGTAAAACGCATGCTGCGGGACTACGAGAAACTCGACCTGATCGGCCTGGTTATTATCATTAACGGCACCCTGTCTGGATTTACTGTAGGCGAAAAAATTAACGACAAGACGGCCAGTGTGATTATTGAAAAAACCGACTTCAATATTCTCGGTTGTGCGCAGTTTATCTTTCGCGAGTTCGCCAAGCTTCTCTCCGCTGAATACCATGTTGACTATATCAACGTTGGCGATGACATGGGTTTTGAGAATTTAAAAAAAGTAAAAATGTCCTATCGACCAAATTCCTTGATTCCAAAATATACGATTTACAAACGTCAGGCATGAGCGCGCCAAATCTAGTTATCCACAAAGCAGTTAACAGTGATGTTCGTGACCTGGTAAAACTGGAATCCGCCAGCTTTGTCAGCTCCGATGGCTTGCTCACTGAGCGTGCATTTCGCTATCACATCAAACGGGGAAATCTCTGTCTGATAGCTCGCGAGGAAATCTCTGGGGAAATAGCGGGCTACGTATTGGTGTTGCCACATCGTAAATCGGCACGCGTATATTCCTTAGCCACATCGGCCCGTCACCAGGGAAAAGGCGTAGCCCGATCTTTGTTACACAAAGCCATGGAAGAAGTGCGCCAGCGAAATATTCCCCTTCTGAAACTCGAAGTCCGAAGAGAAAATACGCCAGCAATCGCCCTGTACCAATCGTTGGGATTTCATATCCAGCGAATCCGCCAAAATTACTATGGAACCAATGAAGATGCTATTTGTATGCAAATAGCTTTCATCTAATAAGTCTTTGCAGAGAAAAATTGGCGTATTTGGCAATCAACCGGAGGTTGTTCTTATTCGAACAGGTGGCCTAATTTGCCGGCCTTGGTTTCCAAATATCTCTCGTTATGTGGTGATTCACCCGCTTTGTGCGGCAGGCGCTCTACCACAGTAAATCCCTGTTCTTCGAGCGCATCTACCTTGCGTGGGTTATTCGTCATAAGTCGAATTTTGGCAATACCCAAATGCGACATCATAGGCCTACACATACTGTAATCACGCAGATCAGGCCCAAAACCCAGTTGCTCATTAGCTTCAACCGTATCGGCACCTTCTTCCTGCAAGCGATAGGCCTTTATTTTATTGATAAGTCCTATCCCCCGACCTTCCTGTCGCAAATAAAGAACAACTCCACGCCCTTCTTCAGCGATGCGCCGTAATGCAGCCTCAAGTTGAGGGCCGCAGTCACAACGCTGGGAAAATAGGGCGTCGCCAGTCAGGCATTCTGAATGAACACGAAGAAGCACAACATCATCAGGGCCCCATTCGCCCATGGTTATCGCCAGATGACTTTTATCATTGCTTGCGTCTTCAAACGCATGGAGCTGGAATTCGCCCCATTGGGTTGGCAAATGGCAAGATTCAACGTATCGCATTAAAGATGATGGACTCTATTTTTGGGGCGAGCATTCTAACAGCAATTTGGTCATGCTTTAGCGGAAAGCTAGAAAGGTGCTGTCAGAATCATGACAGCACCTTGATTATTCGTCTCCACCCTGGATAAAAAACTATTGCCGAGCAATATCACTTCGGGAAAATTACCTTCCAGTATGGTGGCCGCCACTGCGTGTATCTCAATATCACCCAGACTTACCCGGTTAAGGGTTACCCGACGCGCTTGCACACGACCCGCCGCTGTTGAAACAGTTTGTACCGGTGCATCGGCATAACGAATTCCAAGAGACTGGGCATGCTGGCTATTCATGGCAACCGACGTGGCGCCCGTATCCAACATGGCCTGGGCCTGCTGTCCATTAATTCGAATGGTCGTGAAATAATGACCACCGCTATCCGCGAATAGTCGAACCTCTTTTCCTTCAGCCGGAACAAAGGCACTGTTAATTCTTGACGTTAAATCAAGCTCATAACGCTGCCCTTCGTGCTCAATCACAGCAGTGGCCGTGTCAGCACTGACCAAAAGAATTCCTTCGGGGCTAACATCTCCCTCAGACAACATTTGCCTATTGCCATTAATATTCAGTACCGCCTTTCCCGCGAATAACCCCTGTACCTGTATATATGGCTGCGCGACAACCGATGCAGCAAGCATGCAAGCCAACATTCCTAATAGCTTTCCAATCATCACAAATTCCCTCTTTATGAATCAGACCCCAAGTGCCCATTTGGCTGCATGCAAAATAAGCAGCACATAGGCGCCTGCAATAATGTCATCCAGCATAATACCCAAACCGCCCTGAACCCGCCGGTCCGCCCATTTAATAGGCATTGGCTTGAGGATATCGAAAAACCGGAACAACACAAAAGCCGCCAACAGCCAATATAAACTCACAGGGATTCCTATCAAGCACAGCCAAAAACCAACAAACTCGTCCCAAACGATACCTCCATGATCGTGCACGCCAAGATCTTTAGCTGTTTTATCGCAGAGATAAATACCAAAAACAGCAGCAAAAATTACGACGACCAACAGCCAGTGCCAATGGATCGAACCAAACAAGCCGTTAGCCAAAACAAACAAGGCCAATGCCATCAGCGTTCCCCATGTACCGGGAGCAAAACGCGGCATTCCTGAACCGAGACCAAGCGCTAAAAAGTGAACCGGGTGTAGAAGAAACTGAAAAGGTATGGCGTGATTTTTGGTCATGGCTGTTCTCAGAAGTGGTGATATCCGAATGCGGAGATCTCTATTGGTTGCCCATGATTATCCAGCACAGTTACCGATGGCTGCCTCCCCGACATCGGTATAAATTCCCCTAAAACCGTCACTGGGACTTCCAGCTCCCGGGCAATTTTTTGCATCTCAGCTAGGGACTGTTTTGGTACCGCCATACAAAGCTCGTAATCATCGCCAGAGGTCATTGCCCTCAACGCAGCTTGTTCGCCCCAACAATCGATCACCTGATCTGATAGGGGCAACGAATCGAGATTGATTTGGGCATCAACGCCGCTCTGCGAACATATATGCCCCATATCAGCGAGCAATCCATCAGAAATATCCAGGGCCGCATTGATCAATTGCTGACAGCGTAAAGCAAATTCTATTCGAGGTTCTGGAAGCCAGTATCGTCTTAATACTGAATTCGAAGGTTGTTTCTCCAGATCGCCACATAGGTCTTGATCCAGCGCAGCTCCTGAGTCCCCAAGCGAACCAGTCACCATGACAAGGTCTCCGGCAATTGCGCCGGAACGCTTCAGGCCTGCCTGATCTGCCGGTAGCTCACCCAAAACCTGAATAGCAATATTTAGCGGCCCTTTGGTGGTATCCCCACCAATCAAATGACAATTGAACAACTCCGCGTCGGCAAAAAGCCCCTGGCTAAATTGCTCAAGCCAGACAGGGTTTGCCTCAGGCATTGTGAGAGATAGCGTAAACCACTTTGGGCGAGCGGCCATAGCAGCCAAATCGCTAAGATTTACCCTGAGTGCCCGCCTTGCTATCAGGCCAGCATCTGCATTTTCAGGGAAATGTACCCCGGCAACCAGGGTGTCGACAGCGACCACAAGGTTGCCTTGCGGTTGAATAACCGCGGCATCATCACCGTTCGCGACAATCAGGTCAGGATTTTTACAGGCTTTTAGGAAATAGTTCGAAATTAGCTCGAATTCCCCAAGACTCATTACAGGACCCGAATTCGACTCAGGATTTTGTGGGCTTTTGAGAGGAAGCCGAGTTGGCTTTCCGCATGGCGGCAACTTCATCTTTACGATGTCGCGGTGCCAATTTATCCATAACGGCATTAATGTATTTCTGACTGTCTTCCGGGCCGTATTTTTTTGCCAGATTAACCGCTTCATTGATAACGACCTTAAAGGGCACATCAATTCGCTGACTCATTTCAAAGCAACCAATGCGAAGAATGCTCTTGGAAATTGGATCCAGTTCATCCAGTCTGCGATCCAGGAGCGGTTCGTAGCGCTTATCAACTTCATCGACAATGGCTGGTATACCGTGCAGTAATTCTCGATAGTAATCCCGATCGACTTTGTCCATATTGTGCTCAGCATAAAAATGGGCTTCTATGGTATGAATATCCTGTCCAGCCAACTCCCATTGATAGAGTGATTGCAGCAATAATTCCCGGGCTTTCTTGCGTGCCGCAGGGGTAGTCAGGTTGTTCATTGGTTATCGGTCTCTATTTTGCGCAAAACGCTGATCATCTCCAGCGCAGTAAGAGCGGCTTCTTCGCCTTTGTTATTGGGATCCTCTCCCGAGCGTTCTATTGCCTGATCAACATTATCAACGGTCAACACACCAAATGTAACTGGCACGCCCGTTTTAATCTGCACCTGGTTCAGTCCGTCATTACATCCCGTGGAAACATATTCAAAATGCGGAGTGCCACCCCGAATAACGCAACCAAGTGCAATAATTGCAGCGTACTTGCCAGATTCAGCCAATTTCAGTGCCGCTATAGACAATTCATAGGCGCCAGGCACCCGAACAACCGTTATTTGGGAATCATCCATATCATTGCGCTTCAATGCCCGCAGGGCACCCTCCAGCAAATTGTCGGTGATAAAGCTATTCCACCGAGTCACCAGTACCGCAACCTGACCTTCAACCTGGCCAATATCTGCCTCAATAGTTTTGATATTTGTCATGGTATTTCTCAGTCTTCCGGCTGGATATATTCAACGACTTCCAGATCAAAGCCGGCAATGCCCGTATATTTAACCGGGGCACTCATGAGACGCATTTTCCGAACACCAAGATCACGTAATATCTGCGAGCCCACACCTACCTGCATCAATCGACTGTTGTCATTAATCGCAACCGAAGAATCTGCATTAAAGCGAGTATCCAATTGCTGCTCAACCAACTCTGAACCAAACTGGTATCCGCCAAGGATTACCACTACACCCTTGCCCTCTTCGCTGACTCGCTGCAAGGCATTCTGAATCGCCCAGCGACGGTCATCTTCTTCAACCAAACCGTAAAGATCACGCAGGGGAACCGGCATATGTACACGTACCAACGTCGGTTCTTCGGCACTGATGTCTCCCTTGACCATGGCGTGGTGAAATTGGCTGCGAGCGATATCTTCATAGGTATGTAATTCAAAAGGACCAAATAGTGTTTCAACCTCGCGGGTCCGGGTGCAGGAAACCGTTGTCTCGTTCGTCAGTCGATAATGAATCAGATCTTCAATAGTGCCAATTTTTAGCGAGTGTTTTTGGGCAAATTTTTCCAGGTCTGGACGACGCGCCATGCTGCCGTCCTCGTTCAGAATCTCGACAATGACTGCAGCGGACTCTAACCCTGCCATGCATGCCAGGTCACAGCCTGCTTCTGTATGGCCTGCTCGACTAAGAACCCCACCGGGCTGTGCCATAATCGGGAATATATGTCCTGGCTGGACAATATCGCGAGGCTGGGCCTGCGGGGCAACCGCCACCTGGATGGTGCGCGCCCGATCAGCCGCTGATATCCCCGTGGTCACGCCTTCCGAGGCTTCTATCGAAATCGTGAAGTTGGTGCCGTACACAGACTCATTGTCCGAGACCATACGATTTAGGTGCAATTGCTCGCAACGCTCTTTAGTCAGGGTTAAACAAATCAAACCGCGTGCCTGTGTCGCCATAAAGTTAATGTCTTCCGGACGCACCATGGAAGCAGCCATGACCAGATCGCCTTCGTTTTCACGATCTTCGTCATCCATAAGCACAACCATCTTGCCCTGGCGGATGTCTTCAATAATTTCTTCTACAGTATTCAGCTTCATATTCTTTAAGGCCATCGGGCCGTTCTTAATCCGGTTTAGCGGCCGCATCGCCCTGCTGCAGTCGCTCCAAATATCGTGCGAACAAGTCAACTTCCAGGTTTACCCTGGTGCCTTGTCGATATTCACTCATCACTGTTTCCTGCAGGGTATGAGGAACAATGGTCAAACAAAAATCTGCGCCTTTTACTTCGTTAACCGTAAGACTAATTCCATCAACAGCAATGGAACCCTTTTGGGCAATATACCTTGCCAGCCTGTCAGGCGCCTTTATCCAAAATACCTCCGCCCGGGCACTGGATTCGCGACTCAATACTTCCGCTGTATCGTCAACATGGCCACTGACCATATGTCCACCCATTCGAGTTGCGGGGGTCAAGGATTTTTCCAGGTTAACCAACGTACCCGGCTGCCAATCACGAATGGAGGTTAACCGAAGTGTTTCAACGGAAACATCCGCTATATAACCATCGCCAGGTAATTCCACCACAGTCAGGCAGCATCCATTGGTACTGATACTGTCGCCAATTTGAACATCGGACAGATCCAGCTTGCCGGTCTGGATGTACAGACGCAAATCTCCTTCACGAGGTTCCAACGCTTTTACAGTGCCAATGGCTTCTATAATTCCGGTAAACAAATTAATTCCCTAATTGGTAATTCAAGGTAACTTTCTGCGAGCTACTCAAGCTCAGGTACCGCGACAATTTTAATGTCACGACCAATGGTTCGAACATCGATAAAGCGCAGCGGTAGTGCTTCATCCATAATTGAGAGCGGCAGGTCGAATAGGCCCCTGGCCTGGGAGCCCATCATCTTGGGCGCCATATAAATAACCATCTCGTCAACCAGCCCCTGACGGAAAAATGCCCCGGCCAAACCAGCCCCTGCTTCGACCAGTAGTTCATTGCAACCCCGTCCAGCCAATTCAGCAAGCAAGGCACCAAGGTTTACATGCCCATCCTTTTCAGGAAAACACTTGTGCTCAATATGACCTTCCTGGGTATTCCTATCCAGGTTGGCGACCAAGACAGCACTTATTTCCCGAAAGAACTTCGCTTTCTCATCGAGCTGGTTA
>JAURLY010000021.1 GCA_030830945.1 Gammaproteobacteria bacterium
CGCCGGGGGGTGGCCGTGAGGTGGAGATCCTCGAGGTCCACTATGTCTAAGGTTCTGGCGCCAGGCGGTCTTGTCTTTGCCGCCCTTGTGCCTGCTGGCCTTATTCTCTAGAAGGCGCCTCTGGTCTGGCCAAGCACAAATCAAACCCCGCCTGGATTCAGCGCCATGTTACCGATCCCTATGTGCGACAGGCCCAGCAGAGGGGCTACCGGTCGCGTGCGGCCTTCAAACTCATAGAAATAGACGAGAAAGACCGGCTGCTGCGTCCGGGCATCACGGTGATTGACCTGGGGTCGGCCCCTGGCAGCTGGTCGCAGGTGGCCTCAAAACGCATCTTGCCCAATGGCCGACTGATTGCGCTGGATATTTTGCCGATGGATAGTTTGAATGACGTGGATTTTATTCAGGGCGATTTTCGTGAGGACGAAGTGTTGCACCGTTTGGAAGAAAAGCTGGGAGGGCGTCAGGTAGACCTTGTTTTATCGGATATGGCCCCCAATATGTCAGGGATTGAGTTAGTCGACCAAACACGCGTGATGTTGTTAGCGGAGCTCTCGCTTGAGTTTTGCGAGAAAAACTTGAAACCTGACGGCGCGATGCTGGTCAAAGTATTTCAAGGCTTGGGTTACATGGAGTTGCGTGCTGCCGTTTTGAAAATGTTTAAAACAGTGCAAGTGAGAAAGCCTGCTGCTTCGCGGGGCAGGAGTGCAGAGAATTTTTTGTTGGCACAAGGAAAGCGATAAGCAATTTTTTGCCAGAATTTGGTTTGTTCTGGTTTGCGCATTATGGTCTGCAGCAATAGAATGGGCTGACTGCATAGCCTGTAGAAAGAAGAGTTAACGTGAATAATATGCTAAAGAATGTCATGATTTGGTTGGTTGTGGGCGTCGTTTTGATGACAGTGTTCAATCAGTTCAGCTCGCATCAGTCAACGCAAAATACGCTGGAATACTCCCAGTTTCTGGATGAAGTCAAGCAAGGACGTATCACTAAGGTGGTGATTCAAGGCCGCACGCTGGAAGCCACAACCACCGATGGCAAACGGGTCATTTCCTATGCCCCGCAAGACTTGTGGATGGTTTCTGATCTTTTGAAGAACAATGTGGCGGTAGTAGCCAAGCCTGATGAAGAGCAGTCTTTCTTGATGAGTATTTTGGTGTCCTGGTTCCCTATGCTGCTCTTGATCGGGGTGTGGATTTATTTCATGCGTCAGATGCAGGGCGGAGGCAAAGGTGGCGCGCTCTCATTTGGCAAAAGTAAGGCGCGGTTGCTGGATGAATCCACCAATGTGATTACCTTTGTTGATGTCGCAGGTTGCGATGAGGCCAAGGAGGAAGTTTCAGAGTTGGTCGACTTTTTGCGCGACCCGACCAAATTTCAAAAACTCGGCGGGCGCATTCCACGCGGGGTGTTGCTGGTGGGCAGCCCTGGTACGGGTAAGACCCTCTTGGCCAAAGCCATTGCTGGTGAAGCCAAGGTGCCGTTTTTCTCTATTTCAGGGTCAGACTTTGTCGAGATGTTTGTTGGTGTCGGCGCAAGTCGTGTACGTGATATGTTTGAAACCGCCAAGAAACAAGCCCCTTGTATCATTTTTATTGATGAAATTGACGCGGTAGGTCGACATCGCGGCGGTGGCTATGGCGGCGGTAATGACGAGCGCGAACAAACACTGAACCAAATGCTGGTAGAAATGGATGGTTTTGAAGGCAATGAGGGTGTGATCGTGATCGCCGCGACCAACCGACCCGATGTCCTTGACCGCGCATTGCTTCGCCCGGGACGTTTTGATCGTCAGGTATATGTCTCTTTGCCAGATATTCGTGGGCGGGATCAAATACTAAAAGTTCATTTGGGCAAAGTACCTACCGATGAAACGGTCAAAACTGCCGTATTGGCCCGAAGTACTCCAGGTTTCTCAGGTGCTGATTTGGCCAACCTGGTTAACGAAGCTGCCTTGATTGCTGCCCGTCGCAACAAGCGCGTTGTTGGCGGTGAAGATTTTGAATACGCCAGGGACAAAATCATGATGGGGGCCGAGCGTCGCAGTATGGTGATGTCGGAAAAAGACAAGATTAATACGGCTTACCATGAAGCAGGGCATGCAATTGTTGGCTACCTAATGCCGGAACATGATCCTATTCATAAGGTCACAATCATTCCCAGAGGCCGTGCATTGGGCGTTACCATGTATCTGCCGGAAGAGGACAAATACAGTTCCAGTCGACTTGCCATCAAGAGTAGCTTATGCAGCTTATTTGGTGGCCGAATTGCCGAGGAATTGATTGGCGGTAGCGATGCCGTAACCACGGGTGCATCAAATGATATCGAGAGAGCGACGCAACTTGCTCGTAATATGGTGACCAAGTGGGGCTTGTCCGAACTTGGGCCAATTCATTATGGTGAAGAGCGCGATGACACAACGGGCTCTGCGAAACTAAATTATTCGCCGGAGACATCCGACCTTATCGATAAAGAAGCTCGAAAGATCCTGGACGAATGCTATGAAGTCGCCAGAAAAATTCTGGATGAGAACATAGATATTCTCCACGCCATGAAGGACGCCTTGATGGAGTACGAGACAATTGATAGTGAGCAGGTCGCTGACCTTATGGCGCGCAAAAAAGTTCGACCTCCCAGAGGTTGGGATGGTGGCGCAGGAGGAAGTTCAGCATCTTCTGAGCCAGAGCCGGAGGATATTAAAGACTCAACGATTGTAGGTGGTCCAGCAAATCAGCATTAAACCTATTGAGATTTGGGTTGTATGACCGCAGTTAGCAACGATCTTCAGATAATGGGCGTGATGAATATCACGCCCGATTCTTTTTCAGACGGCGGAAAATATTTTTCGACTTCTGGAGTTAACATCCCGCAAGCAATTGATAGCGCCGCTGAAATGTTAGGCGAGGGCGTGCACTGGCTCGATATAGGTGGGGAATCTACCCGTCCGGGCGCGGCGAAAGTAAGTGTCCAAGAAGAACTGGATCGGGTTATTCCTGTTATTGAAGCGCTCCATGACCGTTTTGAAACAGCCATATCGGTAGATACAAGTCAGCCGGAAGTTATTAAGGCAGCAGCCAAAGCTGGCGCGTCCATGGTGAATGATGTTCGTGCACTTCAGGTTGAGGGGGCGTTAGAGGCGGCCGTTCAAGGAAATCTGTCCGTTTGTCTTATGCATATGCAAGGTGATCCACAAAATATGCAAGACAGGCCCGTTTATAATTCTGTTATGGAAGAAGTAAAAAGCTTCTTGAGTAATCGGGTCAAAGCAGTCTTGGCAGCCGGTATTCCTGCAGACAAGATCTGTCTCGATCCTGGGTTTGGCTTTGGTAAGTCTTTGGAGCACAACCTGCAAATGGTCACCAACCTGCTGAGTCTTAAAGCTTTGGGGTATCCATTACTTGTAGGATTTTCAAGAAAATCCATGATTGGCGCCATAACTGGGCGAGCAGTCGAAGACCGTGAAACGGGCACAGCCTTGTTAAATTTGGTTGCCTTGCAAAATGGTGCCAGTATATTTCGTGTACATAATGTGTCGGCGGCGGCGGATATGCTGAAAATCTGGCGATCACTGGAAGAAGTTCGGTAGCACTGAAAAAAGTAAAGAGAGTCATGGCTAGAAAATATTTCGGAACAGACGGTATTCGAGGCACCGTAGGGGAATTTCCTATTACTGCCGATTTCGTTATGAAGCTGGGTTGGGCGGCTGGCCGGGTTTTGGCAGAGGAAACGGAAGGCCGCCGAATGGTAATTTTGGGCAAGGATACCCGTGTCTCGGGCTACATGTTTGAATCCGCACTGCAGGCTGGTCTCATCGCATCAGGTGTAGATGTGGGCCTTTTAGGTCCCATGCCAACGCCGGCTATCGCTTATTTAACCCGAACATTCCAGGCCATGGCGGGAATTGTCATTAGCGCCTCCCACAACCCTTACTACGATAACGGTATAAAGTTCTTTTCGGCAGATGGCTTCAAACTCAATGATTCCATTGAAGAACGTATTGAGCAGATGATTGATCACGAGTTTGTGACAGAACCTTCGGAAGAGCTTGGGCGCGCTTTTCGGGTAACCGATGCGGCGGGTCGTTACATTGAATACTGTAAAAGTACTCTGCCCCGGGGGCTGACGCTAAAAGGCAAGAAAATTGTTTTGGACTGCGCACATGGAGCGACATATCACATTGCTCCCAAAGTGTTCGAGGAGCTTGGTGCGACGACCAAGGTTATCGGGGCGGAGCCTAACGGGCGCAATATTAACCATGAACGAGGAGCTACTAATACCCTGGCACTTCAATCGGCGGTGGTTGATGAAGAGGCTGATATGGGTATCGCATTTGATGGTGATGGCGACCGCGTGCAGTTTGTCGACAAGAGCGGTAACAAAGTGGATGGTGACCAGCTGCTCTACATTATCGCTACACATATGTATGACAAGGGCGAACTCACAGGGGTTGTAGGTACTCTAATGAGTAATTTTGGGCTTGAAAAAGCCATGCTCGACAGAGGCATTAAATTCTATCGAGCGAATGTGGGTGACCGCTATGTTATTGAGGCCATGAAGAATTTTGACTACCCGCTGGGAGGTGAATCTTCAGGGCATATTATTTGTAAGCAGTACGGGACCACAGGGGATGGGATAGTGGCAGCGCTGCAGGTTTTGGCAGGACTAAACCAAATGGGCTCTACTCTGGAAGCCGCTCTTTCTGAACTAAAAAACTATCCCCAGGTGCTTATAAATGTTCCTGTGGCAAAACAGATTACCAAGATTGATAACCCAAAAATCCATGAGGCCGTTGACGCAGCGGAAAAAGATTTAGGAACGAAAGGCAGGGTTCTGCTGAGACCTTCTGGTACTGAACCTCTTGTTAGGGTCATGGTGGAAGGAGATGACGCTGCAATGGTTGAATCACTGGCAAATACCATCGCTGACACCGTCAGGGAGGCCTTGTGCTGATTTGTAAACCCGCAAAGAGCTGCATTGATTAGATCTCGAACCAGGAGATCATCCCCCTGATTTAATCTGTCAATATTTCTCCTTTTGAAGAAGGATTAAAAAATAACCTTAATGGGTAA
>JAURLY010000214.1 GCA_030830945.1 Gammaproteobacteria bacterium
AAGTTGGGCCGAAAAAACATCCATTGGCGGGTATGGTGAGCATCATTACAATGTAGTGGATCAGGGTCGTGATCAGATAGACGCGCATCGATTTGTACTCTACGCCGGGCATGAATACTCTGATCGGGTTCGTTTCTTCTCAGAATTAGAAATAGAACATAGCCTTGCCGGCGATGGGAAGCCTGGGGAAGTCGAATTGGAACAGGCATTCGTCGAATACCAATATGCACAAAACCACAACATCAAAATCGGTCAGTACCTGATCCCTGTAGGCATACTTAATGAAATCCATGAGCCCGATACATTTTATGGTGTAGAGCGCAACAAGGTGGAATCTGAAATCATTCCTTCAACCTGGTGGGAAAGCGGCGTAATGCTGTCAGGACGTATTAATCAAACCCTAACATACGATTTTGCAGTTCACTCCGGCCTCAATCTCTCTGATGACTCTGCTGCTATTGATACCCTAAGGATACGTTCTGGCCGTCAGAAATCTGCTGAAGCAAATGCTAATAATCTGGCTTATACCGGTCGAATAAAGGCAACTCCCCTCCCCGGTCTCGAACTATCGGCAACCTTGCAATACCAAACAGATATGCTGCAATCTATGGTGTCCGGTGATACTGCAGAGGCGTTGCTTTACGAAGCTCACGCCATTTATCAAGGAGAGAAATTAGGACTACGCGCCATGTATGCCGGTTGGGATATAGATAATCTACAGTTTGAGACCGTTAACAGTGATGATCCGACCGGCTGGTATATCGAGCCTTCCTGGATGCTAAATGAAAACTGGGGCGTATTTGCCAGGTATTCCGAGGTAGACCCTTCCCGAGGGGATCGACCAACGCAAAAAACCGAGCAAATCGATGTTGGCTTTAACTATTGGCTGACGCCGAAAGTTGTTCTCAAAGCCGACTATCAAGATAGCCGTGAAGACGGCAGCGATGCCTTTAACCTGGGCGTTGGCTGGTCGTTCTAACTAATGATGGTCTTCGGTATTCAATCCAACTGGAAACACCATGCCTGCGGCATGGTGTTTCTGTTGTTGGCCCTTATTAGACCAGTACCGGGTTTAGCCGAAGACATTAATGTCCTGATGTCTACTGAAGACTTTTTGGCGCATGCATTTGACGGGCAATACCAGTCTGACATTGTCTGGATTACGTCTAGTTTTAGGCGCCAATTAGAACAGGCAATGAACTCCAGTTTCAGAGGCGCCCGCGTCCGCTACTGGCGCAACGGGAATCGAAGTGCCTGGGTGCTTGAGCGCATTGGCAAAGAGCGACCAATAACTGCTGGTTTTGTTGTCGAAAACAATCAGATTCTCTTGTCCAGAGTGCTGACTTACAGGGAGTCCAGGGGCGGTGAAATACAATATCCGGGGTTTATTGCACAATTTAAGGGTGCCAGCCTAGACAAGGCAAACCGTTTAAATCGCCATATTGACGGAATTACTGGTGCAACCCTTTCTGTCGACGCCATGAAGCGTATGGCAACAGCATCATTGCTAATGGCAAAGGAAAGCGCTACGCCCCAACAGGTTAGTACCCAATAATGGGCGCCGCATTCCGTCGCTGGCGTAAAATTTTTTGGCGCTGGCACAGAAGGATTGGCATATGCTCGCTGTTTTTTTTAGCGTTTATGGCTATTACCGGCATCGCTATAAATCACGATCAAGATTGGTCTGTCTTAAGCAAACCACTCCCCTACTGGCTTAGCTCATCGATTTACAGTTTTTCCGCTGAAATCCGCGTTCAATTTGATCACGAAGGCCAGCTAGTTACCCAAACACCAAACGACATTTTCTATAACTCAAGCCGACTTGATAGTCACTGCGAAACAACAATCACGGGCGCCCTATTCTGGCAGGAAAACCTTTTGTTGATGTGCGGAACACGGATTGAAATCTTTAATCAGGAAGGCCTGTTTATAGAAGAGGTGCCGCTACTGGGGAGCCAATTCAATCGTCTGGCTAAATGCGGAGAGTATCTTTGCATTGGTGACAACCAGACATGGAAAAAACTAGACATATCAACGCTGGAATTCTCACCCACAAACGAGACGATAATCCAGCCAGGCTTTGAAAAAGTGTCTTATCCAGTGTATCCAGCCGGAACAAAGGTTACGCCAGATGAGTTCGACTATGCACGACTGATGGCTGACCTGCACAACGGCAGCGTATTCGGCCGAATTGGTCAAATACTGGTCGACCTGAGCGGATTAATTATCCTGCTTCTCAGCGCTACTGGTTGCTATCTCTGGCTTGGTAACCGCCGACGCTAGAACACTGGCATAGCCATACACAAAAATACTTCCGATTAGTGCGCCTGGCGCTATTGTTGCCACTATTTCCGGCGTTCCCACCAACGCATGTATTAAGTAACTGGTAAGAATAACCGTCGAACTACATAAGACAGTCGTCAGTATTTTGTTTTCAGTCTTGGCGTACATCCACTCAATCAGTCCTGAATAAATCAATGTGATGACAAAACTATAACTACCTTGCGTCAAACCAGCTTTTAAGCCTGATTGCCAACCGTGGGACATGTTTACCCAATAGCCCCAGCAGCCATAACCAGCAAAGCCAGCCAGTGCCGATACCAGTGCGCGGCATCTCCCGGAATATAACAAGCGTCTCATTAGCCTTCCGTGCTCCCCATGTCGGGGTCATAGAAATCCTGATGACGGGTCGCGATAAATGCAAAGGCATAGGCAAAAATGGATAACCCCGCGGCAAGCAAAAACGTATTTGCTCCCATGTCATCCCAAACCAAGCCGGCCAGTACTGCCCCCAGGACAGACCCAGTGCCATAACCAATGGAATTGAACATTGCCTGTCCTTTGCCATGTTGGCTATGAGGAAACAGACGACGAATGTATTCGATCATACAGGCATGAAAGGCAGCGAAACTGAACGCATGCAAAGTCTGGGCAAAGGTCATCCAGGCAACACTTTCGGGGTTCACGCCCGTGATCACCCAACGTATGGCAGCAAGAAATGTACTAGCCAGCAGCAAATTGCGGATACCGACATATTGGTACAGCTGTCTAATGTAGATAAAGATCAACACTTCAGCTGCAATTGCAATACACCAGAACAGGCTTACTGACACCAATGGATAGCCCGTCTCTTTTAGCAAAATACTGAAAAAACCATAGTAGGGACCAAAGCTGGCCATCATCAGAATCACGGCAATTAAATAACCACGTACGTGAGGTTTAAAGGCAATGGTCAGAAAACTTTCACTCTCGGGCTCGATTTCCCTGAGCGGTGAAGCTGCCTGCGCAGGTACCATCAGACTACTCCACCACAGCATCAGTAACACAGCGCATATCAGCCACGGGAATGCAGACATTGGCAACCAGTCGAATATGGCCCCACCGCCAAATACGGCAGCAATAAAGCCCACCGACCCCCATAGTCGGACTCGCCCATAACTGTTCGCTTTTCTTGAGCCAAGATAATTCAGGGTAAGAACTTCAAACTGGGGCAAGACGGCAGACCAAAAAAAGCTGAATAACAACAACACCAGGGTTAGCGCCCAGACTTTGGTGCTTAGCAGCATTCCCATAATGGCAACAAAGGCAAAAAAACAACCCAGGCGGATAATTTTTAAGCGCTCGCCTATGCTGTCACTGATGTACCCCCAAATATTTGGGGCGATGATTCGGGTGGAATGAAATACGGCGCCTGTCAAACCAATAACCAAAGCGCTGTGACCTATGTATTGGACATAAAGTGGCCAATAGGGAATCCAGGTTCCCAAGCAGGCGTAATAAAAAAGGTAGAACGACGACAGTCGCCAGTATGGATAGGCCAAGGTTTACTTAAGCCTTTTGCTTTAAGCTTTGGATGGAATAATTGGGGTTGCGGTTGCGGTAATACCCGTTTGACCACGATGCCGTAAAAAATGATCCAATAAAGTAATCGCCAGCATGGCCTCTGCAATCGGAACCGCACGGATACCTACACAAGGATCGTGACGCCCCTTGGTGACAATTTCTGCGGGCTCACCATGAATATCAACGGTCTTGCCAGGTTTGGTGATACTAGAAGTGGGCTTTAACGCAACACCTACAACGATGTCCTGACCACTGGAAATGCCGCCCAAAATACCGCCGGCATTATTGCTAAGAAAGCCTTCAGGACTAATCTCGTCCCGGTGCTCGCTACCCATTTGACTCACCGAGTCAAAGCCAGCGCCAACCTCAACACCCTTCACTGCATTAATACTCATCATAGCCTTGGCTATGTCCGCATCGAGTCGATCGAATATAGGTTCACCCCAACCGGGGGGGACACCTTTCGCGATAACTTCCACTCGCGCGCCTACTGAGTCACCCTCTTTACGGAGGTTCTCAATGGATTTTTCCAATTCAGGCACCAAATCGGGATCCGGGCAAAAGAACGCATTGTTGTGGATTGCATCCAGATCACACCGGGCAATTTTTAAATCACCCATTTGACTCATATAGCCATGAATTTCTATTCCGCAGAGCTGCTTCAGGACCTTTTTAGCAATCGCCCCAGCAGCAACGCGCATAGCAGTCTCACGAGCTGAAGAGCGACCGCCACCTCGATAATCGCGAATACCATATTTTTTTTCATAAACATAG
>JAURLY010000215.1 GCA_030830945.1 Gammaproteobacteria bacterium
CCGATCATGACGCCAGCCGCGCCTGTTCGCTGCATAACCATCGCTGCTTTTTCAGGCGTATTGATGTCACCGTTGGCGATAACCGGGATATTAATGCTTGATACGACCTCACCTATCAGCTGGTAGTCGGCCTCACCATTAAATCGACATGCACGGGTTCGACCATGAATGCTAATGGCTTGAATGCCAATTTGTTCAGCATTGGTGGCAATGGATAGAATATTTTTGTTTTCAGGATCAGTACCCAGCCTTGTCTTTAGAGTGACTGGCACATTGACGGCATCAACTACCTTTTCGAGAATTCTGTACACCAATGCTTCGTCAGCAAGTAAGGCGGAGCCTGCAGCCCTGTTGCAAACTTTCTTGGCGGGACAGCCCATGTTGATGTCAATAATTCCCGCGCCCATTTGCTCGCAAAGTGCGGCTGCCCGTGCCAACTCAGAGGGATCTGCACCCGCTATTTGAACTGGGCGTGGCGCGGGGTCCAGATCTGTAGGCAAACGAGAAGAAGATTTTGTCGATTCCCAAAGCTGGGTTTTGGCAGTAACCATTTCGGATATGCAGAGGCCGGCACCTAATTGACGAGCTATTTCTCGCATAGGCCAATCGGTCACACCAGCCATGGGGGCCAGCAAGACAGGATTTTCCAGTTTGTGGGGACCTATTTTCAAAGACATTTAAGTCTGAAAGTTCCTGTTTGATGCCGAAAAAAGGGGCGTATGATAACGCCGCCGACTCTCCAATCAAAGTAAGATTGATCAAAAAATAGACAATTTGTTGTCCGGTAATATTGACTTAGGGAGTTTACTGCAAGGATCTATCTGTTAATTAGCAATATATAGCTCATAACTGGTTGATTGCTCGCCGGGGTCGAGTAATTCCAGCTCGAGCTGGACATTGCGGTTGACTGGCATGCTTCGATATCCGCGCGATTCTCCCAGAAGATATTCGGATGGCTGGAAAGTTCTTGATGCGGTCACCTGGCCCGCAAGATTGCGGAAGTAGACAGCGATCGGAGGAAAAGCCTGCTCAGCGAGCCCATGGTTGCGCAAATCAATTTTTGCAACGAGGCTGTCCTGAAACTCCGGATGGGGTTCAATGAATCCACTGATACGAATCAGATTGGGGTCGCTGTACTCAGGAGTGGGACAGCCAATGCCTGGGCAAATGGCTGCGCCAGCATGTCGAAACCAGGACTTAACAAGCAGGGATTCAGGCTGGGTATAGAGCAGCTGTGCCGGCAATACGAGAATAACCAGAATGAGCGCAACCCACCAAAAAAAACCGGCTTTCATTGCGCCTTTTACTGAGTGCAAAATAAAAAAATCATCAGTGTGAGGTATGGAATCTGGCGGTGCGTCAGGCTCCTCAAAATTTTCGTGAAACCGGTCTTCGACCTCCTGACTGACAAATGCTTGCTCTTGCTCTGGAAATTCCAGGGAAGCTTCCCGTTCGGCAGCCTCTTGCAAAAGGTCAGGCAAGGAATGGTCATCGGGTTCTTCGAAGTTTTCGGGTTCCTCACTCATGTTGATCTCGAGATAGTCCGTATCCATCTCTTCGTCAGCTGTGGACAGGCTGATATATTCTGACGTTAATTCGGTGTCTGGTTCAGGCTCCAAATCTTCATCGCGAACCAGAAGAAGGTGTGGGTGTTCGCCCAAAACCTCTTCAGCGGAAGCATGCTCGTAATCCTCTTGGCGAAACTCATCGACTTTGTGTTCCAGAATTGCTTTTCTCGGAATGCTAGTGCCGCTGTAGTGATTAAAGCTTCCCAGAATGACGGGTTCGTCTTCTTCCGGGATCTCTGCGCCGAACAGGTCAACATTCAAGGGAGACTCTTCGGCCGTCTCCTGAGGTTCGCCGATAGATCGGGTTTCTTCTTGCGCCGGCTCATCATCGAACAGACGCTTTTGCTCGACCAGAAAGTGTTCTTTGGCGTTAAATACACGGAGGCATCCCCCGCAACGCACCCGGCCCGCAGCGACATCCAGCTGTGCGAGTCCAACATGGAACGCAGTTTGGCAATATGGACATTGCGTTACCGAGTTAAATTCCTGCGAGTTGTCTGATTCGTAATCCATCAGATCCTCTGGGCCGTCACGCGCAACCAATCACCTGATTGGGTCAGGTCAAAATTCGCAAACCAGGGTTGATACGCTTTCACAATATCGTCTCCTTGCTCGGCCAATATTCCCGAGAGGCATATATTGCCCCCAAGAGTAACTTTCCCGGCAAGAGTTTCAGCCAGCTCCATCAATGGGCCGGCGAGTATATTGGCAACCAGAGTGTTGGCCGGTGCCATGCTTTCGGGCTCTTGCCCCGCCAGAAAAAGGGCTAGATTCTGATCGGAAAGGCCATTCCTACGGCCATTGTCGCGAGTTGCCATAAGCGCTTGTGGATCGATGTCTGTGCAAAGGACGTTTTTGCAGCCAAGTAGAGCTGCAGCAATGGCCAGAATACCCGAGCCACAGCCATAGTCGATCAACCTGTTATCTCCCCATGGCTGTTTTGCGATCCAATCCAGGCAAAGGGCTGTCGTGGGATGACTGCCTGTACCAAAGGCCAAACCGGGGTCGAGAAGTAATGTGGGTAAATCGTCATCTTTCACTTCTTCGTGGAAAACCCAGAATCGGTTTCCAAATTTGACCGGCTCATGATACTTAAGCCACTCCCTCTCCCAGACTCTTTCCTCAAGGATATTCCAGCGATGAGAGGGGGTTCCGCCGAGTGCTTCTTCCAGCATTTTAGTGGTAACTTCCGTATCCGTTGCCGCGTCAAACAGACCGACCATGATAACCTCGGGCCACAGGGGCATTTCTCCCACGCCGGGTTCCAGAATAGGCTGGTCGCCAGCATCGGTATAGGTAACTGCCTGGGCTCCTATGTTCAGCAATGCGTCTTCCAGTAGCTCGGTCTGTTCAGCATTGGTGTCCAGACGCAACTCAAGCCAGGGCATAGTCTTTCCTTGGGTTAGGCGTCCAGAATTTCTATCGCCTGGGTTAGGGCAAAGTGATAGCCGTTAATCCCAAATCCGCAGATGACCGCAGTGGCCAAATCCGAAAAATAACTCTTGTGGCGAAATGGTTCGCGTTGATACACATTGGAAATATGTACTTCAATGAAAGGAATATCCGCTCCTGCAATGGCGTCCCTGATAGCCACGCTGGTGTGGGTAAAGGCACCAGGATTTATCAGGATGAAATCTACCTTGCCCCTGGCCGCATGAATACGATCAATGATTTCATGCTCGGCGTTGGACTGCATGGACGTTAGTTGATGCCCATGCTCGGAGGCCAGGGAAGCAAGCATCTGGTGAATGTCGTCCAGTGTGGTGTCGCCATATATTTCCGGCTCGCGGGTTCCTAGCAGGTTCAAGTTGGGACCCTGAATTACCAATATATTTGCCATGTGAGGTTGCTCAAACGTAAAGCGGCAATGATACCTGAAGCCAAAGATTCAGACAGCTAGCAAACCAAACTCAGTTAAAGAGCTGTATGAATCGCTGATACACCACCCTATAATCTACTTATGAGTAAAGACAATATTAAAATTTGGCCTAAAGCTTCGGGTGAAAATCCCGAGCACAATGGGGACGAGGCATCCATTTCGGATGAGAATCAGCCGAGCGCAGGTGTCAGCAAACGGACAATCTACCTGCTGCCCAATCTGTTCACGACGGGGGCGTTGTTCGGCGGCTTTTATGCAATTCTAATGTCCTTGCAAGGCAATATTCAGGCTGCTGCAGTGGCGATTTTTGCTGCCCAGTTTTTCGATGGCCTCGATGGCCGAGTTGCCCGCCTGACGAACACCCAAAGTGAATTTGGCGTGGAATACGACAGCCTTTCGGACATGGTTTCCTTTGGCGTGGCCCCGGCTATTTTGATGTACACCTGGATGCTGGAACCTCTAGGTACTTTTGGATTTTCTGCGGCATTCATCTACACCGCTTGTGCAGCATTGCGTCTGGCTCGTTTTAACGTCAAATCTGCCGGAGATGATCGGCGCTATTTTCTTGGCCTTGCTAGTCCGCCAGCAGCTGCACTGATCTGGGGTTCCGCCTGGACCTGGCATGCGATTGAGCCCTCAGCCTTCATCTCTGTCTGCTTTGCCATATTAACTATTGGCGTTGGACTTCTGATGGTTTCAGGTGTGCGTTACCACAGCTTCAAGGACATCAATCTGGCTAACCGTGTGCCTTTTGCCGTTGTTTTTGCCATCGTGATCGGTATATCGGTCATTATGATTGACCCACCAAGAGTGCTACTGGCAATGGCGGTGATATACGCAGTTTATGCACCTTGCCTCTTGCTCTATTTTTATATCAAAAAAGGTGGTTTCAAATTAGGTAGTTAGTTTAGGGGTAGCTGCGATGTTTATAAAAGTCAGGGATTTTATATGGGGGCGCGTCGTAAAATGGTTGGTTGCCCCCTATGAATCACACAGGCTCTCTCCAAATGACTTTGAAGTAATTGCCGATAAGATACTTCCCGCTGATGTTCTTTTGGTAGAAGGTCGAACGCGTGTTGGCAGTATTATCAAGCAAATCACCCGGTCTTCCTGGAGTCATGCGGCTCTTTGTATTGGGCCAATTAACCAGATTGACGAACTTCACTACCGGGAAAAAATATATCAGTTTTACGATGGTCCTGACGATGTTCCGTTATTGATTGAAGCGGAAATGGACAAGGGGACAGTGGTTACTCCCCTGACAGGCTATAAAGACTTTCATGTCCGTATAGCGAGGCCCATTGGGCTTTCTGATTCCGATGCGCAACGTATATGTGCTCACATGATCGAGCATCTTGGCCACGACTACGACGTCAAACAATTGCTGGATCTTGCCCGCTTTATGTTGCCCTGGTGGTGGCTGGTACCAAGAAAATGGCAATCCAGCCTGTTCGAACATAATGCCGGCCCTGCAACCAGAAACGTATGTTCTTCGCTTATTGCCGAAGCATTCCAGATCGTTGGTTTTCCTGTGTTGCCCCTGATTGAGCGCGGTGTAGATGGAGGCATGCATTTTTATCAGCGCAATCCCCGGCTTTATACGCCCAGGGATTTCGATTACTCACCATTTTTCAAGATTCTCAAATACCCGTTATTAAGTGAAACCCCAACGGGGTATTACAAGGCAATTAACTGGAAAGACATGGATGACGACAAGCGACGGGTAAATTATATGAATGCCGAAGATGTGGTGTTTATTTCCGGGCTAGAGGAAGAAGTTGAAGTCGATGAGGAATTGGTAGAGAACGAATTATCCGAAATGTCACAAGACGAAGAAGACGTTTCTGAGCCCTCAAATCAGCCCTGAATAAACTCGGGATTAATATCGGGGGCGTCAACAAATTCAGGCATGGTTGGTCGAGCACCAGAGCGATACTGTTTTGGCGATAAACCGGATTGTTTGCCAAAAAATCGGGTTAGATAAGCGGGGTCGCTAAAACCCAATTCATAAGCAATTTCGCTGACCGTTAACGAGGTATAGACCAAATTTCGCTTTATCTCCAGAGTAAGTCGCTCGTGAACAATTTGCAGCGCCGATTTCCCTACCTTTGCACGACAGATATTGTTTAGCTGCGCCGTGCTAATACCCATGTGACTGGCATATTCCTTGATGCTTAAGCCTCGGGTGAAATTTTCCTCAATGAGTTTTTTAAAGCGCCGAATCCGTGTCGCGCTCCGGTCGTTGGCAACAGGCGCCCGGGATCTGGATTCCAGGCTTCGACGAATAATCCAGACAAAAACCAGACGCAATAATGATTGCATGGCCATGAAACGGCTATTGGCATCGTTTTTGGATTCGCGTTCTATTTGCCTAAACAGGCTGTCAATTTCATAGGTTTGATCTTTGGGGATATGCTCAATAATGCAGGCCTTTTCCGTAAGTTCAGCATCCGATTCTGCATTTCTCAAAAGATAGCGCACGCTGGAGCCTGGCAAGGTAAGCAGGTGACCGCGCAACGTTTCCAGAGGGGCGATACCATGTATGCAAAGAGGGGGCACGGTGACAACCAGTGGGCCATGCACAGTAGTTTGTTCGCCATCCAGTACAGTATTGGCTGAGCCTTGGGACAGATAAAAGATATGGAACAGATCCAAATGTCGATGAGTGCGTATCTTGCCTTCATGCCCTTTGACTCGAGCCTGGATGGATTCATGGTGAACCATATCCTTAATGGGCCATTCTGAAGCGCCCTTAAAGAGTTTGAAGGTAGGAACCTTTGACTCGGGTATTTTTTGTTCACTCATAAGGAGTAACTCGAAAATATATTTTTCAAATGTACAAAACTTTAGGACATATTTCTATTTTTTTGGGCGCTTTTAAGGAATATAGTTCCAACAAATGGAAGCTAATCTCCCCGGGGGAAATGTCTGATGGCTGGATTGCTATACGAAATCATTCTTTTTATCTTGGTCTTTACTGTCTGTGGCGGCCTAATTTTTCTTGCCTTTAATCGTATCGAGAGCATGGCAGGGAAATATGCGGGAGCCTTTCTTGCTGCTGCATTGATGTTGTTCATTTATCACAGCTTTACGGCGCTCACCTGGATACCCGTAATAGGTGGGGTTATCGTGGCCTTTAAGGCACTGGTTGTCTTCTTGCCCGCTTTGCGCCGGATGGCCTTCATGAAGCCATTGCTAAGTTATTTCCG
>JAURLY010000216.1 GCA_030830945.1 Gammaproteobacteria bacterium
CTAAATGTAGGTGAAGGCTTTATTGATCCGCTTGGTTATCACGACGCTACACCTAGATTTTCCTGGAAGTTGCCTGAAGGCGTTAAGCATCAAACAGCCTATCGTATTGAAGTAAGTGGAGAATCAGCTAACTGGGACAGCGGTTGGGTAGAATCTGATCAGTCGCTTCTGGTTCCCTATGGTGGTGAGCCTTTAGCGTCGCGTGACAAGCTTGAATGGCGCGTTCAATTTAAAGATGAAAATGGGAGTGCATCGGTCTGGAGTGAATTCAGAACACTGGAACTGGGCCTGCTCTCCAAAGATGACTGGTCGGCCAAATGGATTCGACCAGCGGTGGATGCACCCGACGACATTGAGAAAGTTTCTATACTGCAACGAGGCTTTGATCTCGAAGGCCCCATAGAACAAGCACGTCTTTATGTGACAGCGCGTGGTCTTTTTGAAGTCAGTCTCAATGGTAAAAAGGTAAGCAATGACCATTTTGCCAATGGTTTTACATCCTACTCAAATCGCCTGGACTCACTGACCTATGATGTTACTGACCGGCTACAGAAAGGAGAAAATTCATTGGATGCATTGCTGGCCTACGGCTGGTATGCAGGGCGTTTTGGCTGGAGTGGCCAAAGACATAATTACGGTGATTACCCTGAGCTGCTCTTGCAATTGGAAGTGACTTATCAGGATGGGAGCAAAGAATTAATAGTTTCTGATGAGCGCTGGCAGGCATCGATGGATGGCCCCATTCTTTCTGCCAGTATCTACGATGGTGAGCATGTCGATGCCCGCAAGGAATGGACTGAATGGAATCCAGTGATTGCCACAGACGATCTGGGCGCTGCCCGAATAGTTCCCAAGCCTTTTGCACCCGTCAGGGAAACCGAAGTACTGGCTGTTCAGGAAATTATCGAAGTCGAAGATGGGCGATACATATTGGATCTTGGCCAAAATATGGTTGGTTGGGCAAAGCTTAATATGCCGATGCAAAGTGGCCAGACCACAACATTGCGTTTCGCGGAAATGCTCAATCCGGACGGAAGCTTCCACACCGACAACTATCGGTCTGCAAAATCGACTGACTCATATACCGCTGCAGCAGATGAAACAGTTGAGTGGGAGCCAAAATTTACTTTCCACGGATTTCGTTACGTTGAGATTTCCGGGTTGCCAGAAGGCATCGAGCCGCAAAATGACTGGGTTTTCGGGGTGGTTCTGCATTCTGATCTGGAAAAAATCGGAAAATTTGAATCTTCGCACGCTAAATTGAATCATTTGCAGCGCAACATCACCTGGGGCCAGCGCGGCAACTTTTTGGATATTCCTACCGACTGCCCGCAACGCGATGAGCGTGCGGGCTGGACTGGCGACGCCCAGGTATTTGTACCGACCTCTATGTTTAATTACGACAGCCACGCTTTCTGGAAAAGCTGGCTGACATCCATGCGCGATGACCAAATGGAAAACGGCAACATTCCCGATATCATCCCGGATATTCTGGGCAAGGGTGGAAGCCCCGGCTGGGTGGATGCCGCCACCTTCATTCCTTGGGAAGTTTATCTGCGTACCGGTGATACCGAAGTGCTCACCGAAAACTACCAAATGATGGAAGATCTGGTTGGTTGGTATCGCAGCCAAATGGTCGATGGCCTTATGCCAGATATACAAGGGTACGGCGATTGGCTTCAGCCTTATTCAAGCAATGATCGCTTTGGCGATACACCGCACTCAATATTGGGCCTAGCGTTCTATGGCCGCAGCAGTCAGGTTATGGCCGAAATCGCTGCCGTTCTGGGGAATGAACAGGATGCCGAAAAATATACCGAAGAAGCGCAGTCCATTGCTCAATCTTTTACCGATTATTACTTTAATACCGAGGGCCGGCTGCAAAATGTCCCCGAGACCCAGACGTCCTATTTACTGGCGATTGAATTTGATTTGATTCCGGAATCAATGAAAGAGTCGGCAACCCAAAATCTGGTTCGGCTAATTGATGAGGCTGATGGTCATTTGCGTACGGGTTTCCTTGGTACGCCTTATATCGTCAGCGTGCTAGAGGAAATGGGTAGACAAGACCTGGCTTTATCGATTCTTTTTAAGGAATCATATCCTTCCTGGTTTTATTCAATTAATCAGGGTGCAACGACCATGTGGGAGCGCTGGAATAGCTACTCATTGGAAGATGGCTTCAACGGTGCAGGCATGAACTCGTTAAACCACTATGCCTATGGAGCCATAGGACAGTGGATGTATGAACGCATTGCCGGACTTACGCCTGACCCGGAAAACCCCGGATACAAACATTTCTTTATCCGACCTCTGGTTCCGGCCCAACTGGAATGGGCCAGTGCCGAGCTTGAAACAGCCTACGGTAAAGCTTCCAGTGAATGGCGGATCGAGAATGGTCAGCTAATAATGGAAGTTGTTGTTCCGCCCAATACTACTGCAACCATTGAGTTTCCCGGCGACCGTGTACCTGAAACTGTGGAGGCGGGCACTTATCGCTATGAGCTGGGCTATGAGTTATAGCGAGGGAGCAATCTCGCCGAGAGAGTAGGCGAATTTGTTCAGTTGTTTAAGAGAGTTTTTCTGAGAATAATTGCACATGAGAGTCGTGCTTTCTCCTAATAGAAAGTTAGTTTGGAAAAATTACATAAAGCTTTCTGGATGTTGAAGAAACATTGGGGCTAAAATCAGGCTAAATGTAAAAACTTCTAGGTGTGGTATGTACAAAAAACTGGGTATTGGATTTGTCGTTATTCTCGCCTTGGTGATTACTGCCTATTTTGGGATGAAATCTGACCCTGAAATTGACACAGATGTGGCCCAGCAGCCCGGCCCCCAGCAAATACGTCGTGCTGAGCCAGCTCGGGAATTGCCACCAACACCACCTGAGGTGGTAAATACCTATAACCTTACCGGTGATCTGCCAACCCTTGATGGTAGCGATGACGTTCTGTTCAATCATCTTTCCATGCTGTTGAGCTCTGTGCGTCTGGGATTGCTGAATGATGACCAATTTATCCGCAAGGCCGTGCTGCAAGTAGACAACGCAGCCAAGGGTAATCTTGTTTACCAACACAGTCCGCTAAGAGCCCCATTGGGTAATCTGGAAATAATGAATCAGGAAGATGGGAAGATATACATCAATCCTGAAAGTTATGCGCGATATAACGTTTATGGCGATTTGATGGCGTCTATGGATACCGGGCTAATGGTTGCCTATTACCGTTTTTATGAGCCACTTCTGGACGAAGCCTATATGGAACTTGGTTATCCGGAAGGAAGCTTTCGAGGAACATTGATTACCGCTATAGATCAGGCGTTGGCTGCGCCAGTTATCGATGGGCCTGTTGAGCTTGCCCAGCCCGAAGCCAACTACGTTTACGCCAACGAATCACTTGAATCCCTGAATATGGTGCAAAAGCAGCTATTGCGTATGGGGCCAGAAAATACCACCAAGATTCAGGAGGCACTCCAAAGGTTTAAAGCCAGAATTCAATAATTAATCACCCGTACCAATAACTGTTTGTTGGTTCGGCTCTAATATGACTCTTCATATGACTCTGATCCAAAATATTTAAAATTAAGGGGGTATCGGTGTCACATACCATCTCTCGTCGAAGTTTTATTGGTTTTAGCCTGTTAGTGGGAGGCTGTAGTGCCTTGCCAGTGCCTAGTGGGCTGAAAACGGACCCTTGGCAGCGTGCTGCAGATATACGCAACTCCGTAAGTGAGCCAAACATTCCGGATCGCGAATTTAGCGTGCTTGATTACGGTGCCCTTGGTGACGGTGAGTTTCTAAATACCTTTGCTTTTGCTGATGCCATCAATGCTTGTGCCGCTGCAGGCGGTGGGCGTGTTGTGGTTCCCGAAGGGCACTTCCTCACTGGCGCTATCCATCTTCGGTCAAATATTGAACTGCATCTTGAGGCGGATGCCGTCATTTTGTTTAGTACAGATCCGGAAGACTACCCCCTCGTTTACAGCCGCTATGAAGGCGTTGAACTCTATAACTATTCGCCCCTGATTTACGCAAAAAATTCGCAGAACGTTGCGGTCACCGGCAAAGGCGTTCTGCATGGACAGGCCGCAGATGAAAACTGGTGGTCCTGGTGTGGTTCACCCAGGTTTGGCTGGGCAGAGGGTATGCCCCGACAGCATGAAGACCGGGATAAGTTATTTGCACAGGCGGAAGCGGGTGTACCGGTAGGCCAGAGAGTCTACGGATCAGGACATTATCTTAGACCCAGCCTAATCGAGTTCTATAACTGTCGGAATGTCATGGTAGAAGGTGTTTCCCTGAAAGATTCCCCTTTCTGGAATATTCATCCAGTTTTGTGCCGCGATGTGATTGTGCGTGGAGTTACCGTCACAGGGCAGGGCCCAAATAACGATGGCTGCAACCCGGAATCAGTTGACGGCATGCTTATTGATGACTGCTACTTTGACACCGGTGATGATTGCATCGCCATAAAATCAGGCCGCAATGCCGATGGCCGGCGTTTGGCCACACCTTCCCAGAATATTGTTATCAGTGGCTGCCAAATGAGGGCAGGGCACGGTGGTGTAGTGATCGGGAGTGAGATCTCCGGAGGCGTGCACCATGTCTTTGCGGAAAACTGCCAAATGGACAGCCCGGATTTGTGGTATGCACTGCGATTTAAAAACAACGCAATGCGCGGCGGCAAGGTAGAAGATATCTATGCCCGCGATATCGAGGTAGGGCAAGTCGCCTTCGCCGCCATCACCTGTGATTTCAATTACGAGGAAGGCGCAGATGGACCCTTCGTGCCAGAGCTGAATAATCTGGTGGTAGAACGATTGCAAGTAAAACAGGCCGGGCGCGTACTCGATTCACAAGGCCTGCCTGGTGCGCCTGTCAGGAATATCAAGCTCATTGACTGCAGCTTTGACGGTGTGACTGATCCAAGTATTGTCACCCAAACCCGAGGCTTGGTACTGGACAACGTGAGAGTAAATGGGGAGCAGGTGTCTTCTTTATAGCTGATGCCTGTAGTCTGTTTACCAACCACTATCCAAGGGCTGGCTTTCGTCAGGCGTGATATCGATGACGGCACAGTGATGGTAGGTAAACCCACCTTCGGCAAAACCTGGATGATCTACCATAAACTGAACTACCTGGAGAAAGCAGTTTTCGCAATCGATATTGGGAACACGAATTTCGGTTTCCAGTGGCCCCAAGCGGCGTTCATAATTTTCCCATAGTCCATCTACCAATATCGGTGGCTGCGGATTTTGATCGATCGGAAATGCGGCAGACCTGGGGCCGCTTTCGGTATTTTCATTATGGCCGGCGTATCGCCCGGTAACCAGTTGATGCGTTTGGCCAGCGAAATCCGGTAATGGCCGGGATGATAAATGGTCTCGTTGATGGCCACTCGAAGTAACTGTCCCCCGGTAACCTCGGTAACTGCGCCCGTGCGGGTGCCGCCATCGGCCAGTTTTCCACCACAGGGAGCTATTTTCTGCGGATCACCACGCTCATCTTCGACAATCCATGATGCTGGCGCAATTAATTGGAAATGTGCATGGGCAAGGCTGGCGCCAAGCCCAAATGCCAAAGCGATAATCATTTTAAATACGTTGTTTTTCAATTTAGGTTACCTGATTTGCTGATTTTAATTATTCTACCAAGTGTGTGATTTCACTACTTTCCTGATATCCAATTCGATGAGCCACTGCTCTGATTTCAGTTCCAGATTCAGCCTTAAAAGGCCCTTGATATACTGCCCAGGATTCCGGTGACTCTTTATTTTTGATGATTTTATAGGCGATGGATGCACCGTTGGTCTCGCTTTGGATGCTAACTACGCCATCACTCATATGGACTTCTGGAGCTGAGGTTATTGGCTGTTGTTCACTGCCTTGCCACAATTGA
>JAURLY010000002.1 GCA_030830945.1 Gammaproteobacteria bacterium
CTTCGGTCCAGAGGTTTTTACCCAATCGCCCGGCATTCCGGGCAATAACGGCATTGGCCGCTTTAAGGATGGTGCCCGTCGAGCGGTAGTTCTGTTCCAGCCGAACAATATTGGTGTCAGGAAAATGTTTCTCAAAATTCTGGATGTTTTCAATCTTGGCGCCACGCCATCCATAAATGGATTGATCGTCGTCTCCGACCACGCCGACAGAAGCGGCTTCGCCTGCCAATACGCGCAACCAGGCGTACTGAATGCTGTTGGTGTCCTGAAACTCATCCACCAGAATGGTGTGAAACCGGCCTTGATAATGCTTTAGCAGCTCCGGATCCTTTAGCCAGAGTTCATGGCTGCGTAATAACAATTCGGCGAAGTCGACAAAGCCGCCCTGATTACAGGCTTCTTCATACGCCTGGTAAACCTTCAGCATTGTCTGCACAAAGGGATCATGTCCGGGATCAATGTGCTTGGCTCGAAGCCCTTCGTCTTTCTGCTCGTTGATAAACCACTGGGCCTGGCGTGCAGGCCAGCGTTTCTCATCCAGTCCCAGTGAATTAATCAGCCGTTTAATCACTCGCTGCTGATCATCACTATCCAGAATCTGGAAATGCTGTGGCAGCCCGGCCTCTTGCCAATGCTGAGACAATAACCGGTTGGCAATACCGTGAAAGGTGCCCACCCACATAGCGCGCGTGTTAATACCCAGCATTTGCTCAATACGGCCGCGCATTTCCCGCGCCGCCTTGTTGGTAAAAGTGACCGCCAGAATCCCCTGCGGCGATTGTCCCATCACATCGATCACCCAGGCCATGCGATGCACCAACACCCGCGTCTTACCTGAACCAGCACCAGCCAATACCAATAGATGCTTGGAGTCAGAGGTCACGGCCTCGCGCTGGGCATCATTGAGGCCATCGAGAATTGGGGTTATGTCCATGAAAAGAATAGTGCTTTAAAAAGACAGCAAGTTTAACCGTAAAGTAACGCCGAAAGTGGACTAGTCACCCCTCGTGCCCCACGATTTATACATGTGTATATATTTCAATCGTTTTCACATCTGATGTGGGCCTTGTGGCAGCAGGTGTTGCATAAATCGCTACAGAGCTATTCATGCTTCCCGAGACGATTACCGTTGGCTTGCCATCCCTAATTGTCGCCTGCATCGGTGGGTTATTAATTCATATCCGGGTGCCGGAGGCTATTCCGGCAATTCATCCTAAGCCTTAGTTTGCTCAAGCTTTTCCTCAATCTCGGCCCATTGGGTTTCCAGGGATAGGGCCATGCTGCGCAATTCCCCCTGGGTTTTAAGCAGTTTTTGCAGTTGGCTCTGGTTTTCGTCCAGATACATTTTGGGGTCGGCTAGCTCTTCTTCAATTTTTTTCAATTCCGCTGAGCGAGCGTCAATCTGGTTCATCAGTTTTTTCGATTCTCTGCGCAAGGCTTTATTCGCATTGCGTTCGTCAGCTGCCGCTTTGCGGGCGGCTTTTTTATTTAATTTACCCGCGGGCTTGGCGGAATCGGCCATGGCTTTTGCGTTGCGCTGGTCTTCTAAACGCTCCTGATTCAACCATTGGCGATAGTCCTTCAGATCACCGGCAAATTCATCCACCTTGCCGTTAGCGACCAGGAAATAGTCACTGACGGTGTTTTCCAGCAAATGCCGATCGTGCGAGACAGTTATAACGGCTCCTTCAAAGCCTTGCAGGGCAAGTGTCAGCGCATAGCGCATTTCCAAATCGAGATGGTTGGTCGGCTCATCGAGCAGCAGCAGGTTGGGGGCTTGCCATACCAGCATGGCCAAAACCAGACGCGCTTTCTCGCCCCCAGAGCGCCGACCGACGGGGTCAGTGGCCATGTCTCCCTGAAAATCAAATCCACCCAGAAAACGTCGCAGTTGCTGCTCCGTTACCTTGGGGGAAATTCGTTTTAGATGAAGCAGAGGGCTTGCCTGCAAGTCGAGCTGTTCGATCTGGTGCTGGGCAAAATAGCCGATACGAACATTGGCACCGTTCAGTATTTCCCCGGACATGGGTTTAAGGTCATTTGCGAGGGCTCGAACCAGAGTCGATTTGCCCGCCCCATTGAGTCCCAACAGGCCGATGCGATCGCCCGGAGCCAGACTCAGGTTAATCCACTGAAGTACAGCCTTGCCGTTATACCCAAGACTGACATCGTTCATCCTGATAAGTGGGTTACCCGCCTGCGAGGCTTCCGGGAATTCAAAATGAAAAGGGGAATCGACATGTGCGGGCGCAATTTTTTCCATACGCTCCATGGCTTTAACCCGACTTTGTGCCGCCTTGGCCTTGGACGCTTTTGCCCGAAAACGGTCAACGAACTTTTGCATATGGGCCAGTTCGCGCTGTTGTTTTTCAAACATGGATTGCTGCAACGCCAGTTTGGCCGCGCGCTGTCGTTCGAAGTCACTGTAGCCACCGGTATAGTGGTTCAGTTTTAGGTGCTCGATATGCACGATCTCTTTCACTACGCTGTCGAGAAATTCGCGGTCATGGGAGATCAGCAGCAAGGTGCCTTTGTAACGCCGAAGCCATTCTTCCAGCCAGATGACTGTTTCGAGATCCAAGTGGTTAGTCGGTTCGTCCAGCAAAAGCAGATCGGAAGGGCACATCAATGCCTTTGCCAGCCCCAGGCGTACACGCCAACCACCGGAAAACTCACCAATGGCCTGGTGATGAAGCGCGGTATCAAAACCCAAACCATTGAGTAATTCTCCCGCACGGGCATAAGCCGCATAACCGCCTGCGTTCTCATAACGCAAATGAGCATTAGCAATCGCATGACCCTGGTTGGCCAGCTCGGTTTTTTCAATCTCTGTTTCAGCCGCGCGGAATTCTTTATCGCCGTCGAGCACAAATTCAATTGCCGGGCGTTCCAGGTCGGTAAATTGTTGCGCCATATGGGCAACAACCCAGCTCTCGGGCATGGACATCTCACCTGAATCCAGGGAGATAGTATTTCGCAGCAGTGCAAACAGCGAGCTCTTGCCGCTACCATTGGCGCCCACCAAGCCAACCTTGTTTCCTGGATAAATGGTTGCACTGGTACTGTCTAGCAAGACGTCTGTGCCGCGCCGAAGCGTGAGGGAAGATAACTGAATCATGCAGCTCTCAAGAGCGATAGGGGTAAATTTAGGGGCGCCATTGGATCATGTGCAGAAGTGAATGACAAAGGGACAAATCAATATTTTTTATCTGGATCAAATTAGATCCAATCAAACCCGGGAATACGTAGAATTCACAAATAAAAAATAATTGATTTCAAGATGTCGGCATTTTCCAAATCCAGGCAACTCCTCGGCTTTCTCGGCTGCTTTTGCCTGAGCTATCTAACTGGCGTCGTGGGAAGTATAGCTTCCGTTCAGGCCCGTACATTCTATGCGGAACTGACACAGCCCGTCTGGGCGCCTCCGGGTTGGCTTTTTGGGCCGGTATGGAGCCTGCTTTACTTGATGATGGCTATAAGCGCATGGCTGGTATGGCGCCGCAGTGGTATTGCGGCAGCTCGCATGGCACTTGGACTTTTTGTCATTCAATTGGTGGTCAATGCGCTATGGAGCTGGCTGTTTTTTGCTTGGCATCTGGGTGCTGCCGCATTTGTGGATATTTTGCTTTTACTTGGCCTGATCGTGCTGACCATGGTTCATTTTTCGAAGCATAGCCGTTTGGCGACCTGCCTATTGATCCCTTATTTCTGCTGGGTTTGCTTTGCCGCGTTTCTTAATTTTAGCGTCTGGCAATTGAATCCGGGGCTGTTAGGCTAGCAACCAGAAATATTTTTAAGGCTACATGGATAATAAAAACGTCGATGCGCCTGAGCGCACTGCACAAATTGCGTGGGACTTACTAACTACCGAAGACGATGGCCGGGTTTGTAAGGATATCCCCGAAAGCGCCTGCAATGACCAGCCCAAAAACTTTGTTACTCATATCATTGCTTTGGCGATGACCAAGCTGGCCGCCAGACAATTATATGTGTACGCGGGTTACCTATAGATAACCAGTAGCCTCCTGATGAAGGAGCAATTCGAACATCCAAGCGAACACTGTATGCTGCTAGTAAAAATATTCTAAAGCAGGATTCTGTGGCGACTAATTAAATAGCCTTTGCTGTTAGCGCGTAGACTAAACCCGTAAAATTATGCTCTTTACAGAACAGAAGACCATAAGGGGCTTTCGATGTTCACAATTAATATCGTTTCGCTACTAGGGTTAATTGCTGCCTTCTGCACGACCTTTGCTTTTGTTCCCCAGGCAATACGCATTATCAAAACCCGTCATACCAAGGATTTGTCGCTCGGCATGTATATTATTTTTTCTGTGGGCGTTTTCTTATGGTTGATCTACGGCTTTCTGCAAATGGATATCCCCATCATGCTCGCAAATTTTGTCACTTTTATTTTTAGTTTTACTATTCTAATCATGAAACTTAAGTACAAATAAAAGCGGGCATTTGATGAACACACGAGAAATTCGGTACGGGTCCCACGACTATCAGCGTTGCCTAGATTTGCGCTCGTCAATTCTGCGAGCACCACTGGGGATGGAGCTGTCAGAGGCCGATGTCGCCGGTGAGCATGAACAATTACATGTAGGGATTTTCCAGAATCAGCAGTTGATGGGATGTATCACTGCCAAGACCATCGACGATAATCGACTAGCGAACATACGACAAATGGTGATTGCTGCCGAAGCGCGCGGTAAAGGGTTCGGATGTCGACTTATTCGAGATACAGAATCAATTCTAAGGGAAAGCGGGTTTATAGAGGTAGAACTCAATGCTCGGGAAGCCGCCATTTCCTTCTATGAAAAGCAGGGTTATCGGTGCGTAGGGGATTTTTTTGAGAAGCTTGGAATTCCTCATATAAAAATGTATAAAAAATTTTGAAAAATTTCTTAACTTTTTTTGCTCGTAAACGGCTTGTTACTAATAGTTTTGGGTACAAGCTTTGATGTGAAGTATTTTTGGCAAACCTTGATCACACAGTCCGGCCACTCGTATCAATCACTGATCTTCTTGTATCTGCCCATTCTTCTTGCAGTCATGGTCTTGTTTTCTAGTGGTTTGTTCTTACTAACAAGAGGAATAAAGAAAATTCAAACCCTGATTGCGTGCTCAAGGTCCAAGAAAACTCGGATTTTTATCGCATATTCTTAGCCATGAGGTAATTTAAGGGTTAACAAAAAAAGGGCCTTGGGGTCCTCTTTTATTTTCATCCGATGCAACCAATAAGATGTATCAAAAAATAGTCCGATAGGCCATTGATACAAAGAAAATCAAAATGACGACGATAGATGCCGTCATTAACCTGCTATTCCTCAGCTCACCAACCCATTCCTGTCGTCCGTTAAGTAGTAGAAGCGCCAGTGCCAAAAATGGCAAAAACAGAGCCCCTGTCACCGTATAAATTTTCTGGATCTCGCTGAAACTGTGGAAAAGGCCAATCATCGGTATCGTGGCAATATAGACCAGAAATGCTCGGTACGGCAATGAGCATGTATCCACATCTATTTTTTTTCCAAGCAAATATTTCTCGCTAACCAGTCGACAACAGTCAGCAAATATATAGGGCAGAGCCTGCCAAACTCCAAGCAAGCTGCTAAAAATAGCGCCAAACGCTCCTATTAGGAAAAATCCCCGACCCCAGGGTCCGATTTGGTCTCGGAGGCTATTGCCAAGATTGACCAGCAAAGTTGAGCCCGTCCCTTGGATTTCAATAGAACTGCCTATAATTAACATTGCCGAACCAAACAACCCAGTAATCACATAGCCTGCCATTAAATCGATGCGACAAACATTCATATCTTCTGCTGATTCCCGACCTTCTTCGCGCAACCAGTAACCATAGCAGAGCAACGTGATACTGCCACCGACGCCACCAATTAATGCAAGTGTCCAGCTTAGGCCGCTTCCTTCCAAATCAGGAATTGTGGGAACTAGTAGTCCTTTGATTACATTACCGGTACCCGGCCAAAGATAGCTCCCTGTTATCAGAACAGTAATGAACATGATGGCGATACATGCTCGCATTGCGTATTCAAACAGGCGGTACCCACCAATGAGCACCATGAGAAACCCCACAACACTCGCTGTGATGCCAAAAACGATTTTGCCTTGAACAGCACTTTCAAATATTGGGATTAGTGCGTGCAGAGCCACACCGCTGGCGCCCATCAGGGCACTACCGAGGAAAAATGAAAAAAGTATAAGGTAGAACAAGACCAGCCAGATAACCCAGCTCCCGGCCTTGTGAACTATGCCTTCGAGAACTGTATCTCCGGTAGCTAGCTGCCAGCGAGCCACCCCTTCGGAAATAATATATTTCATCCATGCACCTAATACGACTGCCCATAGCAGGCTAGTTCCATAATAGCTGCCGACGATTGAGCCGGTTGCCAGATCCCCGGCACCAACTCCTGTTGCCGCCAAGATAACTCCCGGGCCAATAATGCTAAATAATGGGAGCTTATTCACAAAGCTAGCTGAAAGACGCATCCTATAGTCTTATGATCAACAGAGGCAGTAAGATAAACTTGGTGCCTCTGTTGGCTCTCAAGGGCTACTGTCCTTCCGCAATTTCCTTCATATTTTGAAGAGCCCGCGTGAATAATTCTGTGCGTCGCTCTACATTGGCATTGAAGGATGCATCGTCCTCATGCGATCGGTCCCACATGACAGTGTAAATTATTCTGGATGATGTCTCTGTAACTTGCTGAGCTTCCATATATCCGTGATAAAAATTGTAAGGAACGCCTTCAACCACTGGCTGACTATATCCGTAAGATAACTCACCAAGAGCAACCATGGGCTCAATGACAGCACCACCTCTAAGTTCGCGAACAGTACCCATACCGCCATCACCAGAAGTAATTTCACAAGGCAAATCTAACCAGACACCAATATCGCAATAACCACCAACTTTTTTCCATACATCAGCTGCGGGTTTGTCGATATCAATTTCCAATTCGATGCGATAGAAGTCGGGCTCAGCCATGGACAATCGGGAAAATGTCAGAGCAAGAAATGCAACAAGAAGTCTACGAAAATGCATGTCATTATTTCCTTTTGGTGTGCTTAAATTAAGGGAGACTTTAGTAGTGATAATAAAAACCGAGATGCAATTCTAACCAAAATACATGCTTGAATTGTTGGTAAACTGCAATA
>JAURLY010000217.1 GCA_030830945.1 Gammaproteobacteria bacterium
AGACCGGCGCCATTGACCATGCAACCAATGTTTCCATCAAGCGCCACATAGTTGAGGTCCCATTGGGCAGCGTGAGCTTCGCGTTCATCTTCCTGAGTGAGATCTGCCATTTCATGCAGGTCTGGATGACGGTAAACCGCGTTACTGTCGATCACTAATTTGGCGTCCAGGCAGTGAAGATCTCCGTCTTCCTTAATCACCAGAGGGTTTACTTCACAGAGAGCTACGTCTTTCTCCATGAAGATTTTTACTAATCCCATGAAGATTTTAGTGAACTGTTTAATCTGAACACCTTCTAGACCCAGCTTAAATGCTATTTCACGCGCTTGGTAAGGCTGTGGACCTACCAATGGATCAATTTCGGCTTTGAGGATTTTTTCCGGGGTCTCGTGTGCAACTTTCTCAATCTCAACCCCACCTTCGGTGGATGCCATGATCACAATTCGCTGCGTGCCGCGATCAACAACTCCGCCAAGGTAAAGTTCGTTTGCAATATCGGTACATGATTCAACCAATATACGGCTAACAGGCTGGCCTTTGGCATCTGTTTGATAAGTCACCAAACGATTGCCGAGCCATTTGCGTGCAAATTCTTCGATTTCCGCTTTACTGGAAACAAGCTTTACACCGCCGGCCTTACCGCGGCCACCTGCGTGCACCTGGGCTTTGACGACATATTTATCACCTGGGATTTCATCAGCAGCAGCAACAGCTTCATGAGCTGTAGATGCAGCAATGCCCTGCGAAACTGGAAGGCCATAAGTCGCAAAAATTTGCTTGGCCTGATATTCATGTAAGTTCATAGGTTATGCCTAATCTCTCAATAGGTTGTGTACGAGCCGGGGAACGAACTCTGGTTAAATTAATACCTGTATAAAAATAATAAGATTTAGTGAACCTTATTTACGTTTTTTCCTATTCGGCATGTGGATAGCGTGTCCATGCACTGCGAGAGCAGCTTCGTGAACAGCTTCCGAGAATGTTGGGTGGCCAAATACCATCAAACCAAGGTCTTCGGCACTGGATCCAAATTCCATAGCAATCGCACCTTGCTGGACCAGTTCGGCAGCAGCAGGGCCAACGCAATGGACGCCCAGGATAGTATCTGTCTTGGCATGGGCAATGATCTTGACCATGCCCTCACCTTCGCCAGTTGCTAATGCCCTGCCAATGGCCTGAAATGGGAAAGTACCTACTTCGTATTCAACGCCTTCGTCTTTCAATTGCTGTTCTGTCTTGCCGACCGACGCGATTTCAGGGTGAGTGTAGATAACACTGGGAATGATATCGTAGTTGATCTGGGCTTTTTGGCCAGCTATGCGCTCGGCCACCATAACGCCCTCTTCCGAACCTTTGTGAGCTAGCATTGGCCCACGCACCAGGTCTCCAACTGCCCATACTCCGGGAACGTTGGTCTGGCATTGATCGTTAACCTGGACAACACCTCGCTCGTTTACTTCCACACCGGAATCATCGGCAAGAATCCCGTCGCTATAGGCTCGACGCCCAACACATACGATAACTTTGTCGAAGGTTTCTGTCTGCTCTTCACCCTTAGGATCCTTGTAAGTAAGATCAACTTTATGGGTTTTGCCACTGGTTTTAACTTCCGAGCCGCTTACCATGCAGCCCAATCGAATATCCAGCCCCTGCTTGCTCAGGATTTTTAGTGACTCTTTCGAGATATCCTGATCCATCATAGGCAAGAATTTGTCCAGAGCCTCAATCACGACAACGTCTGAGCCCAAACGGCCCCACACACTGCCCAGCTCCAGACCAATCACACCTGCGCCAATCACACCAAGCCGCCCGGGAACTTCATCAAACTCCAAAGCGCCAGTAGAGTCTACGATAGTGTCGCCGTTATTTCGCGCGGGTGGAATATCAATAGGTACAGAACCCGTCGCAAGTACAACGTTATCGGCCTCGTATGCGGTCGTATTGCCATCGAAATCAGTTACTTCTACTTTTTTGTCTTTCAATAACTTACCTGTGCCATATATCGGCGTCACCCCATTGGCCTTGAAAAGACCTGAAATTCCACCTGTAAGCTGTTGAACTACTTTGTTTTTTCTTTCCATCATTTTGGCGACATCAACCTTGACCTTGCCAGTGGAAATACCGTGGTCACCCATATGATGAGCGGCCATCTCAAATTTATGCGAACTATCCAGCAAAGCCTTTGATGGAATACAGCCGACATTAAGGCAAGTCCCACCGTTAACTCCCTTTCCCTGGTCATTCTTCCATTTTTCGATACAGGCAGTCTTCAGGCCCAGCTGCGCAGCCTTTATTGCTGCTACATAGCCTGCAGGGCCGGAGCCTATAACGATTACGTCAAATTTGTCAGCCATGTTTAATTAGATCCCAATAATTGGTTAGTTTATTAGCGTGTCAGCAACATGCTGCGAATGTGACCAATTGCTTTGGTCGGGTTTAAGCCTTTGGGGCACACAGAGACACAGTTTTGTATCCCGTGACAGCGGAAAACAGAAAATGGATCCTGCAATGCATCCAAACGCTCCTCGGTGGCTGTATCTCTACTGTCAGCGATGAAACGATAGGCTTGCAGCAGTGCTGCAGGTCCAAGAAACTTGTCTGGATTCCACCAAAAAGACGGGCAACTGGTAGAGCAGCAAGCGCAAAGAATACATTCATACAGGCCATCAAGCTTGGATCGCTCTTCGGGTGACTGTAAACGTTCTTTCTCAGGTGCAACCGTATCATTAATAAGATAAGGCTTAATCTTGTTGTATTGATTGTAGAACTGGGTCATATCAACGACGAGATCGCGCACCACTGGCAGACCAGGAAGCGGGCGCAGAACCAATTTGTTGTTTTTTACAACGGCACTTAACGGCGTCACACATGCCAGTCCATTTTTGCCTCCCATATTCATGCCATCAGAGCCGCAAACACCTTCACGGCACGAGCGTCGAAATGACAAAGTGGAATCTTCTGCTTTTAACAATTCCAGGACATCCAGAACCATCAGGTCCTTACCGCCTGTATCCAGTTGGTAATCCTGCATGCGTGGCTCTAAATCTACGTCAGGGTTATAGCGATAAATACTAACTGTTAACACGTTAATGCCCCCTTAATATGTGCGAGCTTTTGGCTGAAAGGTATCAACTGTCTTGGGCGACAGATTGACTTCTCGGCGACCGACTTTTTTGCCTTCTTTCCAGTACATGGAGTGAGTCAGCCATTTGTCATCGTCACGGTCCGGGAAATCTTCTCGGGAATGCGCGCCCCGTGACTCTTCCCGAACGGAAGCCACTTGCGCGGTTGCTTCAGCGGTTTCAAACAGGTTCTGCAACTCGAGCGCTTCTATACGAGCTGTATTGAATACCTTGCTGGTATCCGTCAAGCCAACATTGTCAGCGCGCTCACGCAGGGCCGTGAGTTCTTTCTTGCCGCGCTCCATGTCTTCGCCGGTTCGGAAAATACCAAAGCATTCCTGCATGATTCGTTGCATTTCGGCACGAACCTCGGGTGCTTTTTCACC
>JAURLY010000218.1 GCA_030830945.1 Gammaproteobacteria bacterium
CATTGGCCGCTTAGCCGCACACCACCTTCCACATATTCCACTTTGCCAATGGGGAAAAATATGTCGGCAACAAATTTGTCTGAACCAAAGATTTCTTCTCGTCCTTTCGGTGGCAACAAGGCGACCCAGGTTTCATGCAAAGACATGAAATAAGTCACCCAGGCACCAGAGACACTATGCTGGCCAACTGTACGCACGACTTCAGAGAACGTGCGATGCGTCATGCCAAACCCACCATAACGTTTAGGGCGCATCAAGCGATGTAGCTGAGTTTCATGGATAGCATCTTTAAGCTTGGTTGAATAACCACCATTACGGTCTGCTTCAAATAACTCAGCTTCGGCTATCTGACCCACATACTCCGCCCGCTTGATCGCTTCTTCATGGGTTAATTGCGTCATGATTAACATCCTCCCTGACTTTCTGGTTTTTTATTTATAAAAAAACGGGAGCTTGCGCCCCCGTTTAGGTAAAACTTTTTGAAAAATCAGTCTCCGCCGCGCAGATTCTGCACTTGGAAAATGGTTGCCGGATTTTTAGCTGGATCAATTTCACCGCGGAAAGTAATGGCTGTGCAATGATTCGACTGCACATCGATCACAGAACCAGAGTCATCCAGCGGAATGCCTGAGCCTTTGTTGATTGGTAAATGGAAATCAGGATGCGCTTTACCAATCTGGAAAGACTTCCAGATTTCACCTTTACGATCATAGATAGTCGACATGGAAGGCGTCATGATCTGAGCATCCAGATAAATCAAGCGCTTGCTGATCGGGTGACCAGCGTCTACCGGGCGACCTTCAAGCACATGGACTTTACGTAATTGCCAGGTGATATCCGGCGTACAATTCCCCTTACCCGTAAAACCGATAAATCTATAGCCATCAGCTTCCTTGAAATCAGGATGGAATTTTTTCATCTCGTTATGCTTGTAGTAAGGCATCAGCGCATTTTTGGTTTCGATGAACTTCCATTTGTAGTCAGATACACGGCCGTTGTAGCCTTCAAAGTCCTCAATCATCAAGTCGGAACCCAGGAAGGAATCCGTTGTCTGACCCGTGGCCAAGCGACGCACACGACGCTGAAAGCCCAAATATAGATACGCATCGCTGCGCTTTAAGTCATCTTCATAGGCCTGAATCAGCAACTGGGTATTTTTCAGGTCCAATGGCTCCATTACTTTGACGTAAGTGCCGCGATAAAGCTGCGATGGATTCGGCGTGATATTGGGTTTTGGATCATTTACTATGCGATGCATGAAGTTTAAAAAGTGAAATTCAAACTTTATGGTGCGCTCGATCGCGCCAGTATTGGCATTGATATAGCGCCAATAGAAAGGGTAAATAATGGCGCCATCACCCCAGTTCAAACCATACTTAAAGTTCCAGGCCAGCTTTTCGCCTGCACGAGGATCAGATGCAGATGGCTGCTGTGGAAAAGGACGACCGGCAATGTATCCTTCAATCGTTGTCCCCAGTTTGACCTTATCCGCATTCTGCTTTGTCGCCTCAATAAACGACTTGGGCAACGGCATATCAAATGTCTCCGCCACAGGGATTTCCATCCAACCTTCTTTAATTAATTTGAAGTGTGCAGGAGAAATAATATCCTTGAACTGATCTGCATTGCTTTTGTTGATCACCATGCCGGCTTTTAAACCAGGGAAGGTGGGAAGACCTTTTTTATAGGGGAAGAACGCTTCGTCCAGCTCGGCATCGGTCACAGCATGTGCTGCCTGGGCTAGAAATGCTGCAGCACACGCAGCAACAATTTTCAGGGTGCGGGTGTTTGCCTTGATTTTCATTGCATTAACCTCTCTCGTGATGTATTTGAAATAGTTCGTGGCAACTAATGTTTAATCGACGCCGTTTTACACAGTTTTACCGTATCACCAGCGCCGACTTTTCACGTGCTATCAAAACTTGTATTTCATGCTGAATTGAATTTCGTCTTCGCGCCAGGCAGCGCCAATCGGGCCGGCTCGGAATGCGCCGAGAGGTACTAGGCCACTCAAGCCCCAAGCACCCGGGGCAGTCTGTGTCACCCCACCGGCGGTATAAGCACCAAATGGCGCAAAGGAAGCAGAATCACGCTGATCTGCAAAGTGAAAACGTTTTTCATCATCGATGAATTTGAAATTAGCCCCCATGCTAAATGACAGATTGTCAGAATAACGATACGACACAGAAGGCGCGACTGCAAAAGCACGTGCTTTAAAGTCTCGTGCCAAAACAACCTGAGGATTTAACCTTGCATTAAATAACGAAGCACGAATCAGCATCGTACCGGTCACGTTGTTTTCCCAATCAACCATACCTATTTTGCCAAATGGACGGTCGTATTGTTCATGGTCAAAGATGTGCTGATAGAACAGTTGCGCGGATATTAATGTTGCTTCTGCTTCATTAATCCATGGAATGATTGTCGGCCTATCCAGACCAATCACAGAACGAAATACCTTGTTTTTCGAATACCCACCCGGACGAGCAGAATTACCAAATTCTTCACCATTGGTTAACGCGGCCTCTAGGCGGACTGCAAGATTTGCTTCAGGTATCTGAAAGTCTGCCGACCCTCCGAGTAAACCAACACGGGGGTATACCAAATCAAACGCAATGAGATCTGAGGTATTAACTACTGTACCAATGAAGGGATTAACCACACCTGAGTTAAACATATGCAAACTGGGCAAGTGAGAGCGATAAGCTAACGCGTTGAGAGAAAAACTAAAGCCCCCTGCGGTAACACCTTCCCATTTCAGGCCAAGCTGAGTATTTTTCAGTTTCCATTCAGGCAAGTTAACATTCCTGATACCAATAGTGCCCGGCCCGAAATCGGTAGACAAGTGTGGTCCATTCCCAGGTGCGCCTGGGGGAAGCGCGCTCGCAAAATTACCGATAGTGCCACCATTATCCCAAAGAGACTTAAATCCTCTCAGGATGCACCCTGCATCAAGAATCACATTGGGCGTGCCGCATTGACCTAAATTACTTGGTCGAAACTGATCGAAGTTCCACACCACAGAAACATTTCTATCCTGAAATGTATCGCTTGCACCCATGCGATATTCGGCCTGCAAAATCCACATGGGAATACGAATATCTTGCAGCTCATCATAAATGTTATTACGCGAAAAATCGACCGGATTAATCACGTCCAACACACGGAATAAGTCAGTGCGCCCCCACACAACTTGCTGCTTACCCACCTTGACAAACACTTGTTTGCCATCATCTAAGTTAAAGCTTTTTTTGACGTAAAACTCACGAATGAAATCGAGCTTGTCGTTAAACTCAGGTGACTCTAATTCACTACGTTTTTTATCACCGTAGCCGCCAAAGTCGGTACAGCCGCGACTATCTACATCGCAAGGCCTTACAGGCACGGCAACCTGTACTCCACCAGGGTTGCTGCCCCATCGATCAAACAATAAACGCAAACCCTGGTTCGGGTTGTAGGGCAAATTAGCTACTGCCGCAGGACTTGTGGAGGGATTAGCTAAGCCACCGGGAGTCGTTGAGTTAAAACCAAAAGTATTTGAGGGAGGAAGTCCTATCCCTTGCGCTGTAGTCCAATTAACAATACCTTGTCCAAAAGGTAAATAATGAACAGGGGTACCTGCGAGCGCAGAACTTTCCAGCGTCACCGCCCCCCCCGCATTCTTGCCGTATTCATCCTTGTTCAGCTGATAAACACCGTCAAAGGTGCCACGGAAAATGCCGTGGAAAGCCCATCCATCCGAAAGGCCTTTATCAACTTCCGCCTGCAAGGTGTTGCGAAATTTAGATAGGCCGACCCGATTACCAGTGTTGTCCTTACCGCGAAAATGGGTAGCATTTTCATAAAAGACATCCACTTTCCAGGGGCTGGCACTCTCGCCCAATGTGGGTAATTCTTCTTGGCCTACTGCTAGTGGCATATAAACAGATCCAACTAAGCCCAGCGACATGCAAGCCGCAAAGCTACGCAAACGCCAAATATGGTTATTGCTGCCTGTTTTATTTATATTTTTTTGCATTGCGATCCCCCGTTCGTAAGTTAAAACCCCTTGCCAGCCGGGTTTAATACATACGGCTGACAAATCGCTTGATTCCGCTAAAAATTGCGGAAAACAACTTACCTACCTGCTATTTTTATTTTGACTGTCGACACGTCTTGCGTTAAACAACACAAGCATGCCGACAGGATGCTTATTTTTAAGTTTTTTATGCCTTTTCTTGTATTACACCATCACCATCAATTTCTGTCGCTGTCACGAAGTGTGGCTTGAATACTACACACCATGCCGGCACGATGAACATCGCTGCAATAGCATTCACAATCAGCATAAACGACAACAGCATGGCAGTGTCTGACTGAAAGCGCAGATGCGACATGAAGATCCACAGAACCACCCCAGCAATCAAGGTTGCCGCCGTAAAGCTCACCGCATAACCAGTAGTTGCCACAGCGTTAATAACCGCTTCATGG